>JAJZCJ010000012.1 GCA_021846145.1 Bacillota bacterium | reverse complement strand
TTGTACAAAAACTGCCCCACCATCTCCCACTCCTATCCGCAGCATGGATGCCATTTTGTAAAATGGTACACTAAACATGCTATCAAACCGATCAAAAGGGGACTTGAGCATGATCACGACAGACAGTGCGGGAATTCATTGGCGTCTCCCACTTTCACCCGACAAACTCCTCAATCAACGCATTTAATCCTGATTCAAATATCACCAGCAGTTCCCAGCCAATCCCACACGTTTTGCCCATCGCCGTAAATTGGCAGCATTGTCGACGCAAAGTTTTTGCCATGTACTCCGTACAGCCAAGAGGTATGAAGGATAAAATGTTTTTCCCACTGTTTCGAATCGCGTCTTTCCCCGCCCACTTGCTTTGCCTGTGATAGACACTGTTTGGGCGACATTCACCTGCCTCCATTACCTATGTGTGTATCTGAATCGCTGGATTATAAAGAAAAGAAAGAAAGGCTTGAATTTTTATCCTGATATCTGTACAATTTAGATAGAGAAGCCCTGCTCTCTCCGAACGGCTAAGTTCCACTTAGCTCATGTACGTAGGAGAAGCGGGGTTTTGTATGATTTTATTAGTTTTTCTTTGCATATTCGGCTCTTATTTTATGTTGTTTCGGGATAAACTCCCAATGTCTATAAGAGTGCTCCCATCGATCTGATGGATAGCTTACGCCTGTTGAAATGCCGACGTTGAACCCTGGATAAATGGTTCTAATCCGATGATTTATGAATTTATACAATTGTTCTTTAGCAATAGTTCGTTTACCCCTGCGAAAACTTCCTTCGGGTTTTTCCTTATGCAAATCGTTTAACCTAAAATACATGGCACCAAGTATAATATCCATACACTGCAGAATAATGTGTTCATGAGACTTCACTTCAGCGATATCCTCTGGTCTTATCAGTAAGTTTGCCTTCGAGAAATCGGCATTTCTACCCAAATCAACAATGAACCTCTTGAATTCTTGTTTCTGCGAAGGGTTGATAGGAAGTTCATCAAAATATAAACGCAAGCTGACTTCAGTTTTTGGATCCGGATTGGAATATTGTAATCCAAAGGCATGTTTGAAGAATTGATAATATAATTGCGTAAATGTATTGTCCATTTGTGTCCGCGTTAAATTAATTGGTTGGCGATAGTTATGTGTAAACATGATTCTTATTTTGATAATGTCACGTTCAATAAAATCAAAGAATAGCCCAGTGAGTTGCATATATTTGTCTAAATACTGACTGGTGACCTTTTGCCACTTTACCTCACCGTATAGATTCAGTGACTGTTTCAGAAAAGAAAGTTCCCGTAGAATTTGCCTTCTTTATCCGACTCGTCCATATAAATAATATGCTGCAGAACCTTCACCTTCTCTTTGGTGCTTTTGTTTATTATAACAAAAATGACGTTCTCCGGTTTTGCCATGTTGGTGCACTGGTTTTTTTACTAAAAAAGGTAGCGGCCGTTATCTTCTGATAAATTCCCGATGGTCAGGAAATGACTGCATATATCGCCGAGGACAATCCTAGCTCAACTACCAGTAAGATGCCCATCATCGCTCCACCTCAACTCAGCATTCACGGCATGCCCCCACCGTAATACTCCATCAGCACCTTCACCACCTCATGCCGACTGAACTCCTCAGGTGGCGCAATCCCCTCTGATAACATCTCCCTCACTTTCGTGCCCGACAAGATAATATGTTGATCATCCCCATGCGGACAAGTCTTAGAGGTAGCCATGCCCTTGCACGCGTTGCAATAGAATGCATGGTCAAAAAATACAGGCGTGATCCCCAACTCTTCAACCGTAAAATTTGAAAATATGGCTTGCGCATCATACGTGCCATAATAGTTCCCCACACCGGCATGGTCTCTTCCTACGATAAAGTGTGTACATCCAAAGTTCTTTCTCACCAGCGCATGGTGGATCGCCTCTCGCGGCCCTGCATATCGCATCGCACCGGTGAATATGCCAAGAATCGTCCGCTCTTCGGGGAAATAATTATTAATGAGCACTTCATACGCTTTCATTCGCACAGTGGCCGGCACATCGTCCGCCTTGGTAGGACCGACCAGCGGATGAACCAACAGCCCATCCACATTCTCCAGCGCACACTTTTGAATATACTCATGCGCACGGTGGATGGGATTGCGCGTTTGAAAACCCACCACCGTCTTCCAGCCTTTTTGCGCAATCAACGCCCTTGTCTCATCAGGCGTATGCGGATAGTGAGCATATACTTCCGCCAGCTCATAAGGCAACACTTTAATGGGACCACCCACAAACACCGATCCACGATCCAATGCCATCTTCACGCCAGGGTGCGCAGGATCATCCGTGCCAAAGATTTTGATCATGTCGTCGGGCTCAGCAGAATAAAGGCTGGTGATAGTCATTACCGCATGCAGATGATGATCGGTATCCACCAATGCGAATGACATACCCACATTAAATTCTGCAACACGGTCATTAGGCAACGGCAAAACGATCGGCAGCGACCACACTTGTCCGGTGGAAAGCCGCATGTGATCCAAGACAGAGCGATAATCTGCTGCATCGAGGAATCCGCCCAACGGGGAATAAGCCCCTGAGCCAATTTGTCGCACATCGGATATCGCCAGCTCATCCACGACAAGTATCGTCATCTTACCAATATCACCATATTTCTCAACAATTTGTTCCCATGAAATCATTTGATTCAAATTTACGATCACCCTTCACTATGATATGCCATATTATATTAAAAACGGTTAGCTTTTTTTCTGAAAGGAACTATAATTGTGAAAAATAATTCATTACCATTGTGTGTCTGGCTCACTGGATTATCTGGTGCAGGAAAAACCACAATTGCACACCAATTACACAACATTTTTACAGATAATAAAATCCCTTGCTATGTGCTCGATGGTGATGTATTGAGAAGTGGCATAAATGCCGATCTTGGCTTTTCAGATGAAGATCGCAGTGAAAACATCCGTCGAGTCAGCCACATCGCAAAAATCCTGATGAATGCCGGGATCACCCCAATTATCTCATTAATTTCACCTTTCAAAAAAGATCGCGATCTGGCCAAAGCCATTATCAATCCGAATTCATTTATTGAGGTCTATATTCAATGTTCACTTGAATCCTGCATACAACGCGACCCAAAAGGGCTATATAAAAAAGCACTGGGGGGAGAAATTCTCAATTTCACAGGGTTAGATTCTCCCTATGAAAAACCAGTGTCGCCGGATATACTCATTGATACAGAGTCTACATCAATTCAAGACAGTGTATCCGCTCTATGGAATTATGTAAAAGATTTAATTCCTTAACTTGAGGGGAAAAGAATGGATCATCACAAGAAAATAATTTGCGTATTAGGGATGCATCGCAGCGGCACGTCCGCAATGACACGAGTGTTAAATCTACTGGGCGTATATTTAGGCAAAGAGGAGGAATTATTACCCGCTACACAGGATAACCCAGAAGGTTTTTGGGAGTATACAGATATTGTGGGCATTCACGACCAGATTCTTGATTTATTTCATTCATCATGGGATAGTATTCGATTCCTTCCCGAAAATTGGCTTTCAAATCGTGAACTGATTCCCTTAAAAAATCAGTTAAAGGAAATGGTGACCCGACAATTTGAAGATCATGACATCTGGGGATTTAAAGACCCACGCACATGTCTTTTCGTGCCATTATGGCTAGAGATAAGTCAAGAACTAGACATTCCGATTGAATTTATTCATGTTTTCAGAAATCCAATCGAGGTGGCTGACTCATTAACTAAAAGAAATGGATTTTCTAGACATAAAGGATTGACGCTCTGGTATATCTATAGCCTTCACGAGTATTTTCACACGCTTTCCACCCATTCGATTAGATTGGATTACGATCACTTTGTGAATTTAGAACCAGCAACGCTGACAACGCTTGCAGCGCAATTAGATTTACCCACTCCGGATGAGACAACGCTCGATGCAATTCAAGACTTTTTAAGACCTTCTCTCAGACACTACACAGCAAGCGATCCCGCGGAATTGAATAATCATTCGACTATTCATGAACTATTCCAACTCATCAGCGGTAAACGTACTCATGATCAATTCCAAGAACAGATAACGCTTCTTTATCAAGAATTGAATTCCTAATTATTCAAATGAACTTAAGCTATTCAGATATAAATAAAGTGAGTTTTATTCACCAATTTTTAGCTTCACAGTCACATGCTGTCCATCCTTCTCCAAAAAAGACGATGGTGTTTGGTGCGATTCCATGCCATAATTCTTGAAAGAATCCACTCCCTATATAGTATTTATAACCATTTAACCCAAACGATTACATCCACGTTAGCACACTAGACAGAACACACATTTATCCTCTAAAAAGCCATTTTGACCAACAGAATTCCGAGATATGATCGAAAAGATGCCAAACTTCCCCACGCCGCAATCTGCAAAAAAGAATCCGTACCAGCCCCATCACCAACGCCGCAACGATCCTCGGCCATTCGACAACGCCTCAACAAGTTTACACGATTGATCCGACAACTCAACACTGACTGATGCCTTCAAGGTAGCCAAACATATCCGTAGAGAAGATGACTCCATCCCCATACGCAACATGGTTATTCCAAAAACGTGAATAACAGTTTCCAATCTCAACAAATGAGACAAATAAGTGGCCCCCACCATATAATAGTCCGCATGACCAAATCCATGTCACCCGCAAGACAACTTTGCGATTCAAATGCGTGCCAACCAATTCAAGTAAATGTTCACTGTAAAGTTTTGCATTTTACAGCCACGAAATTCAGCCATCACCCAATCCTATTGATGGTATAGCCAATAAAATGATAGCAAGTCTTAAATAAGATTAATTACAAAACGAAATACATAAAATTCCTCAACAAAAGTTACCATCGATAAACGGATGTTTTTTGTTTATGATAAAAACAACTATATACCATTATTATATCTATCTATCACATTCTTTAACTGTACCTTTAGTATAGCAATTTCCTGTGATAGAATCACATTTTGGGAACCAAGTTTCGTCACCGTTATTGTCAGACGGAATATGTACACGAGAATAAATAATATAGCAACCAAAAAAACGAACGCAGGAGCATAGTATATCCCTATCAAACTAGATATTTTATTCCACATTCCAACTTCAAGAGCCAAAGAAAGAATCACGAACCCCAACAAAATCCACAACACTGCATATGCAAAGTGAAGTTCCCGATTTCTAACAGCATAAATAGTTGAAATCACAAACGATATACTAAAAATAATTGAGAAAATTTGTATCATTTAAAGTTTCCTCCTGGACATTCCAATGCATAAAGCGAGACTCACCTTCAAAACATACCAAATAGACTTCATTAAATTAATTGATGATTTACCAAATCTGCGTTCTCGCATTATCACAGGGAACTCACCCATAGAATATTTTTTTTTACTAAGATACAATAAGATCTCAACTTCAGGATAATCTTTAGGATAGCTTCTAGCACAATATTCAATAATCTTTCTATTTGCAACCCGAAACCCTGATGTCGGGTCAGAAAATGTTTGCTTAGTTAGTATCCTAAGTAGCCAACTAAAAAAAGAAATTCCCATTCTTCTCATTTTCGTAGATTTAAATCCATGATTTTCAATAAATCTGGAGCCGATGACCAAATCAAATTCATTTAATTTGTCGATCATTTTGGTGATATATACGGGATCATGCTGTCCATCGCCGTCAATTTGTATGGCAATATCATAATCATGATACTTTGCATATACATAGCCTGACTGCACTGCTCCGCCTATTCCAAGATTATAAGGTAGATTTAAAACAACTGCCCCAGCCTGTTCAGCAATCTCAGCGGTCCTATCTGTAGAGCCATCATTTATCACCAAGATCGTGGATTGTGGGACAACATATTGAACTGAGTCCACAACACTTCCTATAGACTTTTCCTCATTCAATGCCGGTATTATAACTAATATTTTCTGTTTCATCATCCATTTCAACTCTCCGTTTTATCCCAATTATACCCTAGTGTTTATATTATCGAGAAATTAAATAAAATCAATTGATGTAATATAATATCAAAATAGTAGCCCAATAATTAATCAGTATATGTTTTTGTTGTAAGAATTGAAATTCAATTCATGTAGTTAATTGCTCTAAATTTAGAGTAATACTTACATTTAGTTGTCGTAGAATAATCACTTGAAATAAAAAAAGAATCAATTCCCTTTGCAAAAACTTCAATTAATTAGGGCTTACCGACAGATGATAAGTTTTCTGCCTCCTCGTCATTTCGTATAGGTAATAAATAGCCATGATTGCACTACAGCAGGTCTATAGTGATGAATTATTATTGATTTAGAAGAATCGACAATCCGATCCCGCCAAATATTCGAGCGGGTATGCGGAATTATGAGCCTGAATGACTGTGCTCCTATCCAATCATTTTCGTAAGTTTATAAAATTTTAATTATCTGATATAAAGATAATAATCATGGGAGGCAACGAAGAGACAGTATTCTTTAGTCTGAATAAATACCCACTAACATTCTATCATATAAAACAGATCGCAACCAGTCACCAATCAATTCTGCTTTGCAATATTATCTGGTTCTTCCCAGTTTAACATGGCTTCATTCTGTCAATCATGGTTATAAAACTTAAAAAGAGGGATACTTGGATGACGGAAAACGAGATTTTTACACGAGCATTGAATTTGGGATCTGGCTGGGAAGTATCCGATGTCGTCTTTCATCCAGAGGACAAGGAACTACGGATCCACATTCAAACAGTAAGGGGAAGTCTACATCGTTGCGCAACGTGTGGGAATCCTGATTGTCGTATGTATGATCATGGGAAGGAACGCGAATGGCGACACATGAACTTTTTTCAATTTCGTGCCGTCATCGTCGGGAAACCGCCCCGCGTCTTGTGCGACCAATGTCACAAGCCCAAAACCGCAGAGATCCCTTGGGCACGCGAACGTTCTGGTTTTTCCTTATACTTTGAAGCCTTAATGGTGTTGCTTGCGAAAGCAATGCCGATGAATGAAGTGTCCCGTATCTTAGGTGAGCACGATACGACCTTGTGGCCGATCTTACACCACTACGTCGACGA
This sequence comes from Bacillota bacterium, assembly GCA_021846145.1. Next base: position 15,438 of record JAJZCJ010000012.1, on the reverse strand, counting down.
GGCAAAGGAAAAGCAAAGGTTTAGGGACGTGAAACGGATTGCCATTGATGAAACTTCTCGCGCAAAAGGGCATGAATACGTCTCACTGATCATGGATCTTGATACCCGGAAAGTGCTTCATGTAGCGGAAGGAAAAGGTCAGCAGACCTTACTTGATTTTAAGAGGCAGTTGCTGAAAAAATGCGGACATCCAGATGACATTGAAGAGTTATGCATGGACATGTCGCCCAGTTTTATCGCGGGGGCCAAGACTTATTTCCCTCAGGTTGAGATCACGTTTGACAAATTTCATGTCATGAAAATCATCAATACGGCCGTCGATGAGACAAGGCGTAAGGAACAACGCACGGTGTCCGATCTCAAAAACAGTCGCTATGCATGGCTGAAAAACGAAACAAACTTAACCGATAAGCAGAGGGACACACTGATCCGCCTGAAGGATGAAGACCTGAAAACAGCGAAAGCGTATCACCTCAAGCTGGCGTTCACGAAGATATGGGAGCAAGAGAATGCGCAGACAGCGAAGAAGTGTCTGGATGATTGGTACTACTGGGCGACGCATAGCCAGATCCCAGACATGGTCAAAGCCGCCAAAACCATACGGCAGCACGAACAGGGGATCTTGAGATGGTTCACATCCAGAGTGACAAATGGCATCATGGAGGCCATTAACGGACTGGTCCAAAGTGCAAAACGCAGAGCACGGGGCTACCGATCAGTCAGGAATCTGACCACGATCATTTACCTGATTGTAGGTGGGTTGACGCTTGACACCGTTGTGATATAAGACAAAAAGAACCGTGATCAGTTTGGAGCCACAACCCGCTCATCTCACCGAACACGATTCCCTTGTCCACCAATCATGATGCCCAAGTGATCGTGAATGTACTCGTTGCTCATGATCAGGTGGAGAACAATCTAGCGATTTGAACTGAACACGATTCCCTTGTCCGATTCTATTAAATTGGTGTATCCACACTAAACTGCGAATACCCGATTATCTCATGTTTTTCTTACGAACAGTGCACAAACATTGTCAAATTCATTTAATGTAGTCATAAAATCGTGTCGATATCGGGATTTCAAAGATGTCATTTACCCTAATCTCGGAAAAACGACTTTGACCACATCAAAACCATTCGATACGATGAGTTATTCCAAGCATTCCTTCGAGCCCCATTCTCCGCCAGCGTTTCGATTTGGTGACACCGAACACTAGTAGAGCAAGCACCGCCTAAGAAAAAAGCACAGCGGCGGCGCATAAGCACGATATATATTCAGAACTTGATCGCGCTCGCGGTCAAGTTGACAAGGCAGTCTCTGCAAATCCAATTGCGGCTAGGACGTAGAATTCGCTAATTGCTCGTTTTACGCATTCGTATCAAGCTGTTGCTAGGTGGAGTATTCCTAATATTAAATGTAGACAATTACATATGAGGGGTTATCTACTTCCCTTTTTGTTGACTTTAATAAAATACAAATGATACCCAACAAAGGAGTAACTGCCGTATATCACGGGGACTGATTTTTTATAATATTACCATTAGTTAACGATAGGCCTTCTGCCCCTCCTTCTCTCATGATGTTCCTGAATTTCCTTCAGACCCACCAGAGTTGGTTTTTGTCTCAAGAGTGTAGAAAACTATCCACACTTGAAATACTCGGTATAGCTGTGTTGTGTGTGGATAATTGGCTTTTATTGTTATTATTTTTTGATAAAAAATATAGACTCAGGGTAAAAATCCACCTGATCATATCTTAAGTAAGAATATACAGGTGCTTACTACATTCCCTGATTACTGAAAACAATACATCAAAAATGAGTATAACGCAAAACACTCACATAGGGCATTCATTGCAAGCCCCCTTGCGCTTAGTATATAATTTTTTCAATTGATTTGATATCAAACGTCATTTTACCATTTTAGGAGGAGTTGGCAATCGTTGACCTTGTTACCGTGATCGGCCTTGTGCTCGCCGTTGCACTACTTGGTATGCATCTGTACTCTTTGGGATATCTGATCCTTAACAGATACTTTCGTTCATCTCTAGACCATCTATCGAATCTGGAGGCGTATGCGCTCTCTACTGCGTTAGGATCTGTCGCAACCAGTCTTGGTGTTTTTGTGATCCTTTTACTACATTTATTTTATTTATGGACGATCTTACCTCTCATATTAATAGCCCCTTGCTTTTATCTGTTGAGAATGAGGTTTGTTTTGCAACACCCCATGAACAAGGCTAACTTCGTAGTGCCTGGGCTTGCGATTGCAATTTTTTTCCTCATCGTGTTACCCATTACTCTACACCCCCCAATTGCTTGGGATAGTATCGAATACCACCTCCCTATTGTTAAAATGCTGGTCGATACCCATTATCTCGCATACAATCAATATCTGCGCGAAGATTTTCTACCGCAGGGTGCGGAACTCATTTATGCTGTCCTCTACTTGTATACCCGATCCGGAATTGCTGTACAGGTATTTAACGCTTACCTCTTCATTGTTCTGATGTTGGCTGTAAGTACAACGGCAAAGCGTCTTCTAGGAAAAACCGGAGAGGTTATTGCCTTGTCACTTATGGCAGGCCTTCCCCTTGCGCTCCTGATGGCATCTATTGCCTATACGGACATGTATCTTGCATTGATTTGCTTTGTCGCGCTGATGGCTTCATTGATATGGCTTCAAGAAGATCGCAAGTCATCTCTCGTAATAGCCGCACTACTTTTCGGAGGATCTATCAGCATAAAGGAGACTGCTGGAATCTATTGGGCCGCAACCATCTTAGTTAGCCTAGTTTCCATTAAAGACCTGTTGCGTAAAGGTGGGTACCGAAAAACATTTATAGCACATGTGACCATTGTACTAGCCGTAGCAGCACCTTGGTTTATCAGAAATTGGATAATCACTGGGAATCCCGTCTATCCATTTGCCACCTCTATTCTGGGCAATACAGGACCATGGACTGCCAGTGAAATCATGGGACAATTGCAGAACTATACTTTAGGCCATGTTGGCGGAATTTTAACAAGTCCAAATGTTATCGGACAAATTATCACGAATGTATACCCCACCGAGGGCTTACCATCTCCACTCTCCTTGGCTCTCTTTGTCGGAATCGGAGCCTCAATCTTCAGTAGCACAATATGGAAGCCATCCACATTCCGAATGATTCTAGCCACCAGTCTATATGTTTTGGTAATCTCCTATGATACTATCGATCTGCGTTATCTTTACTCTGCGATACCTGCTCTCGTAATCGTCTCTACTGTTGGTTATGTACTCCTGATTAAATTGCTTATTCGTTTTATAAAGTGGATCGCATCTATTCTCGACGACCACCTAGAATATCCACGAGTCCCCCATTACATGGCAACGATTTTGTTATGCGTTCTATGCATCGCACCTGGTATTCAGTACAGCCAATCCATTGTGAACGGCGAGGGTATCGTGCTTGGAAAAGCGAATAGTGATGCCTTTTTAACCGCCCAACTGCCTGCCTACAGCGCTTTTCAATATCTCAATGAACGGTTCGGACATTCATATTCGGTGTATGCTATTCATCAAGAGAATATGCGATACTATTGCGATGGCATAATGATCGGAGACTGGTTTGGACCTGATTCCTTTTCACGGTTTATCAATGCCTCTGGGTCTCTACAGATTACAAAAACTAACGTCGCACAGTTGAAATCCGAACTGTTATCGCAGCGCATAGATTATCTGCTGACACCAACGACATATCTGTCAATTGATCCACAGCAGTTGGGCAATTATTTTACGACCATCTTTAACAAGGGTGGGTTCCTCATTCTAAAGCCGCATTCCGATGTATGATAATGAAAAAATCAGAACTGAGGGGTAGGATACAACATCTCTGTGATCTGTGCAGCAAACGGATCAAGGACAATATCCCAGCTGTACCGCTCTATAACATAATCACTCCTTTCTTTGGCATGATAATCAGATTGCTGAAGTTTCCCAAGCATCACTGCTATGGAGCGTTCATCAAGCGGATCGCAATAAAATGCGTAATCGTGAAAGTATTCCCTAACAGGCGGCACATCCGCTACACCGATTGGTAGACCTAGCGACGCCGCCTCCAAAGAAGCGAGACCCGGTGTTTCAATAAAACTCGGTTGAACATGCGCATGCGATCTTCTCAATATCTCCATGGCAATACTATGAGACTGAGCCGGTATGAAGATGACATTGTCCCCTGCCTCTGACATAACACGTGTTGCATACGCATCACAACCACGTGCTGCACCACCAAGAATCACAAGATATATCTCCATAGCCCTAGATGCCCTTACGAGTGAAAGTTGGTTTTTTCTTGGCCCAATTGCCCCCATACATAATAAGTATTGAGATTCAGGAAGAAGACAACGGACGTTATCAGGCAACTGTTGTGGTTCAAGCAACGGCTCCAACCCATTATATATTACAAGCATGTTTTGCGGACGAAATCTAAATTTCTGCACGATATGCTCCATTTCTGCATGCGAATTTGGGCATACCAAATACGCGTGTTCTAACACATATCGCGCCATTTTGATGGTACTCCAAGACATAGAATCGGTTATTATTCCGCCCCTACCCTGAGCCCTATCCCCTATCTCTTGCCACAACGTGCGATAAACATCTCTTAAATAAGGGGGTATAAGACTCTTGAAAACTTGCCTTGGAGTACCCGTCATATGAAGAGAGTCTAAATCCCAATAAACAGGAAAAAGAATATACCGAATACCCCTATCTTGGCAAGCACGAGCATGAATGTACACTTCCATCGGTCGTGTAAGATTGAATAGAATCACGAGGTCAGATGAAGTCAGAGTATGATCCACTTCGTGAACCCTTCGAACATCAAATCCCCGAACCCGAAGAAACTGCTCAATGGCTTGACTCTGCACTGTATCTCCACCCATGTGTAGAGTCTCATCTGATCTAGCGACGATTACAATCTGACTCACAGGTCTGAACCTCCCCATTTTGAAGAAATCAGATCGAGCACAATTTGCGCTCTCTGCCCCCATGAATTATGTGTAGCCACATCGCGAAGTATTTGTTGCTCAGGATCAATCTCAAGAGAAACAGCCGCCAACTCAATTTCGCGGAGAAAACTCTCATGTGAATTCGCACGTCTTACATGAGGAATGCCTCGTACTTCGGGCAAATCAGTACAAACCGTCGGCTTTCCCCCAGCAAGATATTCATATACCTTAACCGGCGAAGTGCGTAGAGTAATTTCATTGAGGATAAATGGTAATATTGCAATATCAAAAGAGGATAATAAATCAGGAATCTGATCATAGGGTATTCTCCCACGCACGGTCACATTTGGAATCTTGGAAAGAAGTTCAACCTCATCCTCTACAGAATCATAAACCTGACCGACAATCACGATCTCCCATGCTGGTCTACTATATGCGATAAATCCAATCAAATCAAAGTCAAACCATTCGGCAATAGCCCCATAGTAGCCGAGAACAAGTCGGTCACGAATGAAACTATCCATTCGTGGATTCATGGCAATATGAAAATCCTTTGGGTTTACGCCGTTAGGAACCAGAATGACGTCAGATCGCACAGTTTTTAATTCGTTAAGTAAAATGTGAGAAGTCGCTAGAACTACATCAGCTGAGGTGAGTGCTTCCCCATAATCCAATGTGATATCCTCATAAAAGTCAAAAGTCGTCAGATCATCAATACAGTCGTATACGTGGATCACTTGGCAACTACTCCTATTGCGAAGGAGTTCTACGCTGTTCCACTGGTGTGGCCAATACTGCCAGATAATCAAACGTGCATGCTTACAATTCGAAAGTAACTCCCCGCTCTTTCCATCATTGAAGAGAAAAAGGTTCGGTTCAATTTCCTTCAATCCCCGCACACTCCAGTCAGGCTCATACGGATACGAAGTATTGGTGACATAAATTACGGCATATCCTTTATTGGCAAGCGACCTTGCCAACTGTTGTGGTCTCTGGAACATATAACCCCAAGGACAGGATGGTTCAGGAAAAATGAAAACGGTGTCGTAAACAGTACTAGAAACCATTTCATCTAATTGGCGGATTATGGTTTCCTGTTTCGGAAAATGTATCAGGCTTACGCCAAGAATCCTTCGTGTGAGGCGATTCTTCGCTTTCCGGTAGAAGATTTTCGGGTGACGAATTTCCTTTAAGAATTTCTTCGCCACATTCCTCATCCCAAATCCTCACTCGATTTCAAATCAATTAATGCCTCTAGTACTTGGGTTTCGTCCTCATACACCTTCGCTTGGGGAAAGCGCGACTGTAAATTCTGAAACACAGCATCCTTGTAGCAGGCTCTGATAAGAAAAATATCATTGAAGCGGATCAAATTATCGTCTGGGACACCCCCGCATAAAATCACGTGATCAAAAATGCACCTATCAAATAAACCGATAACATTTGTCAGATAAAGGTCAGGCCCAACCTTACGAGTACCCTCAATATCCTTGCCCAAATGGCTTATTACACTTACGATTACAAGATATGGTTCGGAGAGTGTTACAGAAAGTTCTTGCCACGACTCCCATACTGAATTCCATTCCAGAGCCCCAAAAACCCCTATCGTTGACTTAGGTGAACGTTTCATACTCGCCGCAATCATGGATCTATCGACTGCACCGTAAAAAAAGGAATCTGGAGGATTGGGTGTTTCCCAGGATTTCCCCCACTTCTGTTCAAAGTAATTTCGATTTTGAATCCATATGTTATCGCGTTCTTCAAGCTCCATCCCCTTAAAACTAGCGCTCCCTAAGTGATATACGAAAGCATCCTCCACCACTCCGAGTTCATACCCTGCAATGCGAACACGTTCGCAATAATCATCGTCTTCAAACATACCGATTCCAAAATTAGCATCGAGATCCCCTACCTTCTCGTAAACCTCTCTTTTGATAGCGACACAAAAAAATCCAAGGTAATCCGTTATCCTTAGCCTATCTCTGTATAATCGGTAGAACTCTTCAAGCCATGGTTCATCTGCCCCATATAGAGCACTGGATTGTACATAATCAAGCATTTGGTCGTTTCCTACTGAATTGGAAACAGGACCAACCATACCTAATTTCTCATTGACGTTAAACGCTCGTATCAGTCTATATACCCAATTATTCGGAACGATTGTGTCGTTATTGAGCAAAATTATATACTTCCCTGTACTCGCTCTTAATCCCTCTGAGTTTCCAATGGCAAACCCAGTGTTCTTCGGCAAAAGGATAACACGTATACGTGGATCTACAAAACCAGCGAGCCCTTGTCTCATGTCTGCCGCAGATCCATTGTCTACAAGTATGATCTCTAAATTGGGATACGCGCTCTGCCTAATCAGACTTTGAACACAATGGCGAGTCATCGGCCAGTTTCCGTATGTGACCACAATTATACTGACGAGGGGAAAGAAGCGATTTAACAAAGTTTCCGACAGCAATTCATAGCGGGCCCCCCACGTATTTGATCTGGCAAATTCTTTCCTGACAGGCACCAATATTTCCCGATTCTCAGATAAAGCCTTTTCAATGGCCTTCTGAAATCCAACAAAGTCATCTGCAATATATACATAGTCGCTCATCAATTCCACCTCTGGCAATCTCGTTGAGACAACGGGTTTGCCAGCGGACATATATTCATATATTTTCACCGGATTAGTTGCTAACGTCAAATTATAAACCTTAAAAGGGATCAGACAAACGTCAAATCTGTGTAAATACGCTGGAAGTTTGTCATAGGAAATCTCGCCAATCATTAATACGTTTTTAAGTTTCTCCAACTTCTCTGTCTCACATCCAAATGTATTCCCCACAAGTACGAACGTCCATTGTACATTGTGCGCAGCCAACTTATAGACCAAATCAACATCGAACCACTCCGAAATCGCACCATAATATCCGACGACCTTACCAGTCAACCGAGAAAGCTCGGAGAGATCCTCTTTTGGTCTGGCCTCGAAATGACTGTACTCACCCGCATTACGTAACAATAAAATGTTGGCATTTTTACTGTATATTTTCTCGTACAATCTCGCAGAAGAAGCAATCACTAGATCTGCTTGCGTCTCCAGAACCTGCTCTTCAACCAACATTTCCGAAGAGTTAGTCGAGAACCCCGAATGATCGTCCATGCAGTCATATACAACCTTATTGGTTGAATCTAAACTGAGAACCAGCGGAGTCCAGAAAGGAAGATCCACTATTGATACTGTCATGCCACATCCAAAATACTCCCTAACAGCCTGAATTGACCACTGAAGATAACGTAAATCCACAGCGTCATCTATCGTACTTCGATAGGCATTGAGTTCCTTTCGTGAACACAAACGAATAGACCATACATTTTGTCGTAGTAATCGGATTTGAACGTTCTTTTTTATGTACTCATAGTCCAGATCCGGATTTTCAATATTAATAGTGTCAATCGAAATATAAAACACCCGATGGTCATGATCAGCAAACTGAACTGAGAATTGTTGTGGGCGTTGCCATCTGAAATCCCATTCAATTACTGCAAACCTAAAAATATCCAATCCAATCGGATAGGATATCCGAGAATCATTTAGAGAATCTATTACATGGGAGATTGAATCATCTATCTCTTCCCCGAGATTATCGAAAGGGATTAGTGCCATGGATTTATGTTCAAGAGATTCCGCAATTGTAATCTTCACGAACGGTTCATACTGATTCAAGTAAAGGTTAACCCTACTGCCAAACAACATCCGCGAAATGACCCCCCGAACAAATCGCAGACGTTCAGTCGCCTTCCCTTTGAAAAACTCCATTCGCGCCCTACGTGCAAAAAGCATGATCGACCATGCCTTCGTTTCCCTGAGCGCATCTAGTTTCCGTACAACATCTAGGAGTTGTCCTTCGTTCGCACTATTAATGTGCTCCAAAATACGAATGCGTTCTTCTAGATCTGCTTCCCTCTTACTCGTCACGCCTCCACCCCCAAATATCAACCTGTCATTCAACATTAAACTCCTGATCAACCTAGGATAATTTGTCGTCTGGTTCTTTCTTGGCTTCAAGAAGTGCTAGAAGTTGAACTACCGACTCGTCTCTTTTTCTTACTTCCTCTTGAAGTTTGTCAATCCACTCCACCTGCACCTTATTTCCACGTTGCAAGGCTTCGATTGCAATATCACGATTGACAACCTCTTCCTGAAGTGATTCTATCCATTTGCCCCTCTCACGACTTTCGATCTGTAGCGCGTTGATCACTTGATCCCGTTGTTCCAATGCCTCACCAATTCGTTCGAGATTTTCGGATTGTCTATTCACATCCGATTGCAGAGCTTTCACAGATTCGTCACGTATCAGCACCTCATGTTTCAATCTGGTTATGAATCGATCCTTTTCGGCAATGATATTGCTTTCCGAAAATGTGCAAATTAATGGGGGTCTAGATCTAATCTCCTTGCCGGAGCACACCGCAACAAAAAAAGAAGATTCCTCCACGTTAACCTGAGACCCTTCGCCAATGAATGCCCACTCCACACATTTAGGATTCCCTTCTGTCACCGAGTGCCCAACTGGTCTTACCACCATTCCTTGAAGAAAGTCTTGGGAATACAGCGTTACATGAGAAAAGTACTCTTTAAGCAATGTCTCAAACTCGTTAAGATAATACTCCTTTACATGATATGGATTGTGGTATTCAGGAACGGCATCAGAATACATTCGTCGATTTGGGGTCGATACGATCAGATTGCCATTCACTTTTAGTGCGCTCGACACAGCAGCAAGAAATTCTTCCGGCTTTTCAATATGCTCGATCACTTCAAAACAAGTCACCAAATCCAATGATTGAGGGGTCAAGGGGGCTCGCTGAAGATCCATCACTGCAAAAGAGCAGTTTTCTCTGCTGTAAATTCCCAAGGCATAGTTAACTGCTTCTTCCGAAATGTCTACTCCCAAAACATGCGCATGTGCATTTATTGCTGCCAGTCTAGCTGTCCCATAACCTGTTCCACACCCTGCATCTAATACACGTGATCCTTTTTGGATAAATTGTTCGGCAAACTTGTAACGAACGAGATGTTCATTCATGAGGTCATCGTTAACCTTTCCAGGCACTACCCGCTCACCAGTGAAGTCCACCTATCCTCGCCTCCTTAAAGAAAAATCGATTCTGGAATCGAATTTCATCATGCCATAAACCGTAAAAGAGTTGACGACCTCAAATGTAAGAGCGCCATCAATCCAATCGCACATATCATGATCAGTCAGGGTGCCATCCGCTATTGCCGGGGACACAGAATAGTGTCCTTTGTGCAAATGCGGAACCGCAATTTCAAATCGGATCGTAAATATATCCCCTAGTTCCGCAGGACACAATTGATAGCCTTCCAAAAGTGTGTTGGTCGCAGTTATATCATTACCAAGACGATCTCTAATAACAATGCCAACAATCGGATTCTTCACCTCTTGATTAAATTCCACGGAGACCTTGAAGATCAAGGGTTCGCCTGACTCAACCCCATTAGAAAGGTGATTGTCTCTGTTTATCATCTCAAGTCCTATAACCACTGCACGTCCAGAACCAAAACGGCTATGGACATCTTGAAGTGAAGTAACCGGCGATAGTTCAGTATCACCCGACAAATAGTTTTCAGTGAAATCAGCACGATCAACGTTAGCAGGCAAGGTGTCTTTATAAAACAACTGAAGATACTTATTGACCACTGCCTCTGGTGATCCCCGTTCAATAATCCTCCCATGATCCATTAAAACGGCTCGATCGCATAAACTCTTTACCGCCGACGTATCATGCGAAACAAATAAAATCGTCTTTCCTGTCCGCTGAAGCTGCTTTAACTTCATCATACATTTTTGTTGGAATCCTACGTCACCTACCGCAAGTGCTTCATCAATTATAATCACATCCGGATCAACGTTGATTGCGGTGGCAAATGCTAAACGCACATACATTCCACTTGAGTATGTTTTAACAGGCAAATCCACAAATGAGCCAATCCCAGCAAAATCGGTAATTTCCGCATACCGTTTATCTATCTCGCGCTTTGACATTCCCATGATTGATGCATTCAGGTACACATTCTCCCGCCCTGTAAACTCCGGATTGAAGCCTGCACCAAGTTCAAGAAGAGCGGATATTCTCCCATTTACCATTATAGATCCGGAGGTAGGATAGAGGATGCCCGCAATGACTTGCAGTAGAGTGCTCTTCCCCGAACCGTTCGGCCCTACAATTCCGACTGTTTCGCCACGTCCAACCTCCAGATTTACGCCATCAAGCGCCTGATAAGATTCACGAATCCTATTCGGACGCAACATCTGCCAAAATCGATCAGACGGATTAGAGTACATATCAAATTTCTTGGATACGTCCTGTGCCTTAATCACATAAAATACCCCTTCTACATAACAATTAGATCACATCCGCAAAACCAATTTTCACCTTGCGAAATACTACAAAACCTATAGCATATATAGCAAGACCAACGGCAAGAAATACGAAAAGAAACCAAAAGTCTGGAATACGACCCCAAAAGATTGAATCCCTAAAATAACTTACAATATACGTAAGTATGTTTGAATTTATCACAGACGCAAAGCTTCTCGGGACGGACTCGCTAGTATACATAATTGGCGTGGCATACAGCCAGACCATCATAATCAGTCCTATAAGCTGTCCAAAATCACGAAAGTAAACCCCTAAAGCAGCTAATATAAGACACAGACCATTAAAGAAAAAAAACATAGGTATAAAAATAGGTATTATAAATAAAATCGTCCAGTGTAATCCATCACCTAACACAAGCGACCCTACGATAAGCATACCTAGACCAATAACCATATTATATAAAGCTACCAAAGTAGTCACAACGCTCAAGGCCTCAAGCGGAAAAACAAGTTTCTTTACAAATGTCACCTTAGATATTATATCCCGAACGGAGTTACCCAGTGCTTCGTTCAGAGAAAGCCAAGGCAAAAGACCACAGTAAAGCCAAATTGCAAAGTCAACACCCAATCCCCCGTGAGCAGTATGAATCCGTGTTTTGAATATACCCGCGAAAACAAAGGTATATATGGCGATAAGACTAAGATGGTTAATCAAGATCCAAGCTCGTCCAAGAATTGCCCCTTTGTAGCGTGCATGCAACTCCCTTCGCACAAGGTTGAGAATTAACGTTCGATGCTGCCACATTCCTGAAATCAGCCTATACTCCACTTCTAAAATCCCTCATTATCATTCGAATAATCTTTTACAAATAACCATAATTAAAGTAGCTCGGCTGTTATGTCCATATACATAATTCTGTGCTTAAGACTTTTCTGAAGTAAGATAAATGGGGAGTTGGTATACCTTCTTCACTAATTTACAGGATTCCACAACGTAGCCAAGTCTGCAGACGAAAGCCCCATAAACCCATTTTCCAATATTACTGTGGTACCTGTAATCACATCTTATATGCATAACCTCAGCAACAACGATTATATCATGAGTAGGAATTATTCGTGTCTTCTTATTTTGATAAAATAAACTAAATATAGGAATAGTTTAAGAGTATTCACAGTCCATTTTGAGTAATTTTGCGCGTAATGTTTTTCATAGAATATCCCCATCGTATCATAAAAGTGCCTAAGCGAGGCCTTAGATTTCTTGCCACCGTTGCCGCCTTTTAAATGGATGGTGGTGACACTGCCCTCGTACCACACCTGATCACCATTTTGCTTAATCCGGTAGCAGTAGTCAATGTCTTCCCCATACATGAAATAGTCCTCGTCCAATCCTCCCGTTTGCTCATAAACCCCACGAGTAAACAACATAAAAGCACCTGACACCGTATCAACCGGGTACGATCCAAATTCATTCAGGTAGGTCAACTGATAAGCCGCAATCAAGGGTGAATTCGGAAATGCTTTGGCTAGTCCGCTAAAGTAAGCGAAGCTGTTCCAAAGCGTGGGAAAGGAACGCCGACAGGCCTTGTCCAAATCACCTGTTGCTAATTCTAACCTGCAAGTGATCGCACCGATGGAGGCATCCGCGAAGATTTTGTCTTGGCATACCCTGATGGCATCCTGCCCGACGATGGTGTCAGGATTCAACAACAAGAAATAATCCCCTTGGGCTTGTTCGAGGGCGCGATTATTGGCATAGGCGAAGCCTTTATTGTCCTCCAGTTGCATCACATGGACATCTGAAAATGGTTTGGTCGCTTTTTCGCTTTCATAGCGTTGCAACCACTCCCAGGTGTCGTCTTGGGACTGATTATCTACCACCCATATATCTAGTTCGTGACGGGAACTGCATCTTTCTAGCGATTCTAGACAAGCAGGCAACACGTTCATCGATTGAAACGTGACGAGAATTACGGAAATCATCGCTGCACCGCCTTGCGCCATGCCCAAGTGGTAGCCCACTCATTGCGGATTTTTTGCAGGATGGCGTTCGCCACACTCGGAGAACGTACGGCAATTCCGCAAAGTCGAAGACTCTCCACGATGAGGGATAGCCACAATACCAGCGTTGGGTTGGGCACATGCTTGATGAGAAGCGCGATCTGATTGGCAAACGAATGAATGAGGGCCGGCGTTGAGGCGTGATCGCCTTTTTTCCAACCGCGGCCATGCCATGCGAGTGCCCTTGGCTCATAGTAAAATTTCCATCCTCGCTCGCCGCCGCGCCAGCACAGATCCACGTCTTCTTTATAAATGAAAAACGATTCGTCAAAATATTGTCCAAGGTACGCAAGGTGCTCCAGCATTTCCATGCGATAGACCGCCGCCGCGCCGCACACGCCCCACACATAAGCAGGCTCATCATACTGACCACGATCTAAGTCTTCCTGCCCACGGTCGCGCACATGGTAAAAAGCCTGCATTTGTAGACCGGCGCTATCTAGCGTCAGCGTTGATGGTGCGGCTTGGGGTCGAAGTAGCTTACCCGTTACCCCACCCATTTGCGCATCCAAACGAAAGTCTGCAAATGCGTATTGCAGGTAGTCAGGTTCCATTCGCACATCAGGATTGATGGTACACAAAAAATCCACATGATGTGTCAATGCAGCGCGAATACCTTGGTTGTGACCTGCGGCATATCCGGTATTGACAGAAAGAAAAAGTGTCTCGTAAGCGATATTCTTCGCATGAAACGCATGTTCATACGCGGTTATCACTTGCTTGGTTGGATCCGTCGAGGCATTGTCGATCACCAACACGCGATCTGGCGCTCGGGATTGCAATAGTAGCGAATCCAGACAGGCGGGGAGTGCATCTTCACTATTGTAGGTCACGATTTGCACTTGTAGCACAGTCAGCGCCCGTCCACTCCCTAGTACGCATTCTTATCCCGAAATGAGCATATTCGTATCCAGACACCAAATGCTCTCCATTAATGATGGTTCACGTCCGTTCGTTTTTCAAACCGTTCCTGCCGGACGCGTTCCACCTCTGCGGTCAATTCTTCTTGGGAAATCCCCCGCACTAGCGCCTCGTGTTCGAGCTTGCGGGTCAATCGTTCCAGTCCTGAAAGCGGCTCGATGATGATACGTGAATGTTCTTGGCGAATGATTAGCGGCGTATCCACCGAGATGCGCAACGCTTCTCGAATATTTTTGGGGATGGTGACCTGTCCACGCTCTGAAGGATGTACGATGCGTTCCATACGATCAACCCCTTTTTTCACTCGTCTGATATTATAGCAAAAACACGTCACTCAATGCGATGGAGAAGCCTTCAAACACGTTGACCGCCACCGTATCTTCTTTCGTGAAGTGACCGTCAAACCGATATTTCCCCTCTTGCAGTCGATACACTTCCACTAGTTGATGAACCGGATCAATGATCCAATATTCTGGAACGCCATGTGCCTCATACAACCATTTTTTCGTGTTCACATCGCGACTCGCTGTACTTTTTGACAGAATCTCAATAATGATGGTGGGAATGCCTTGCATTCGTCCGTTATTCACCGACGAATGACATACGACAAAAAGATCTGGTCTCACCATCTGCCCATCTTCTTCGCTTAATGAGATGCCAGCCGGATCACCATACACTCGACACTCAGGATGATTGGCGCGAATATACACATTAAAAATGGTGCGAATTTGTGTGGATATATCTTCATGCTCGATTGTTGGTGAAGCCAAAAGATAGGGAGTGCCATCAATCAGTTCCCATTGATCGGCATCAGGCCAAGATTCCATTTCATCCAATGAATATTTTCTTGATGAGTCGAATTCATGGATTCCCAAGCGAACAGCCTTCTTTCTCCACGGAATGCGAAATAACTCCCATTGTTTACAAGTATAGCAGAATGGAGTGAGGGTGACAACGGCGGGGGGGGGGGGGGGGGGGGGGGGGGTTTTTTTTTTTGCCGGTCAGCGCGAGTCCGCCCCCTTTTTTTTTTGGGGGGGTGTTTGTTTTTTTTTTTTTTTTTTT
>JAJZCJ010000291.1 GCA_021846145.1 Bacillota bacterium | reverse complement strand
CGATCTAATTCCATTGCAATTTTACACTACGAAGAAAAACTTACTACCCAGCAAGCAGCTGATTTGTTACAGGTATCGAGACCGTATCTAATTAAACTCCTTGAGAATGGGCAGATCCGCTATCATAAAGTTGGATCACACAGACGGATACTCATGAAGGATTTATTAGAGTACAAGAAAAGTCGCGATACACTACGTAAAGCCAACGTAAACGAGATGGTACGAGTATCCGAAGCGTTGGGATTGTACGAATCTGATGATTTCGCTGAGGAGGAGTAAAACCCATGCCTTTTGTTGCTTTTCTTGATGCTTGTGTTCTATTTCCTCCAAACCTGAGAGATGTTATCTTAACCATCGCTGAGGCAGGCATATGCCAGATACGATGGAGTCCTGATGTATTGGATGAAATGGAACGAAACATCATAAAAAAAGCGAAATTCGATCACGAAAAGGCTGAATCAGGCGTGAGATACCTGCGGGGCGTAATGGAAAATGCATTCCCTGATGCCATGGTGGAACAGGGAATGTACTCGCACCTGATTACAGTCATGCCAAATGATCCAAAGGATCGGCATGTGTTAGCTGCCGCGATTGCATGTAGAGCTGATTTATTAGTCACAGCAAACATTAAAGACTTCTCTTATCCACCTGATTTTTGCCAAGTTGAAATCCAGCATCCAGATGATTTTTTACGTAATCAACTAGAACTTGCGCCAAAAGCACTTTTTGAAACACTAAAAGAACTTGCAAGCCAAAGACACACACCGATGAATTCAGTCCGAGCAATCCTCGAATCCTTACATAAGACAGTCCCTAATTTCGCAATGCTTGCTTTTGACCTGCTCCCTCAATTTGAAAGTGAAAAAACACATTAACTACTTACGCTCAGACATCACAGCCACAAGTAACTCCTGCATATTTTCACCTATATTCCTAATATTTATAAAAAACATTCCAATCTGAGGGAATCTCAAATATGAGAGCAAACACGATCTGGAACAACTGAAGGCAGGAGAAGCCAAAACGTTTGGTGGTGCCTGCTTTTCGCAAATGGTAAGCAACTCGTAATTATTATTGAGATCATCATCATGGACTATCATGGCAGAGAAGAGAAAATGCGTCACTTGAACAATCAGAAGGCTCGTGAGTTGTTTGACGAAGTGCTGGAAATCGATGCTGCCAATGTATATGCCCATTATCACTTAGGGTGGCTCGATTGTTTTGATCATGCGTGGGACACATCTATATATCACTTTGAAAAAGCCTTGTCTACGCGAGGATTGCCTTATGAAACTAGGATTAGGGCACTTTCCAATATGGCGCTTGCTTATTCCAAGCTGTGTGATGATAAAATGGCAAAACAGTATTATGATCTGGCGAAACGTGAAGACAGTCGAGGAGAATTGACAACTGAGCTTGAATATCTGACGATCTCCCTTAGCACTTTCCCTCCTATTCGTTATGAAGGAGATTATTTAATCATCACACCGAATGGGCAAAAAAATGTATCGCGTTCGGCAGTGGATGAGGCCATTTACATGTGTTATTTTCTCTGAAGGAACTGAAGCTGAGGTAATCTCTTAAGCTTCAAAATTGGAAATAACCGACAGGCGTACAAACAAGGTGAAGTGATGACGACATCAGAGTTGCTAAAATCTCTGTCTTCAGAGAATTTTGCTCTGTGACAAGTCGCAGAGTCATTTGACCCAAGCCCATTCGTACGAAATTGCGTTCTTTTCGCAGTCCTCATTTCACGCCAGATGAAACGTTCGAATTCATCGCTCAATTCATCCTGGAAGCGGAGCAACTTCTTTCGAACTCGGTTGTAAGTCGATATTACACAGAGGGACACGGTGAATTTAAAGGGGTCTCTCGCATTTTAATCCGTAAGCTAAAGGTGTATTTTGAGGTTTTAAGTTGTGACGTTGTTATTCTTGCAGTCAAATTCCCCGGAGAGATCGACTGAATGGGCATGCAACTACATTGGAAGATTTCGCAAATGGTGAAACGATTCTTCATCGGTACATGAAATGATTTCTTCATCCAACCAACTTTGATGCGTTTATCATCGTGTGTCAATGATAAATCGTCCTGGTTGTCACTTAGAATTTGATCCAATCGAGAACGGACATCCTTATTCACATTCTCATTCGCATAATGGCGAATGGACTTACCTATCCACGGCAAGTGACAACTCCAAAGTGCGTAGGGCTGCTGGTGAATCGTCAGCGATATCGTTGTCGTGAGTGTAGTCAAACCTTTTGGGAACGACTTGAGCATACGATGGATGAAAAGACGATTCGTAATATCTTTCGTGATTACGTGAATCGTTTAGAAAAAATACTGCGTTTTGAAACTGCAAAGTGGTTCGAGATTGCAGATTAGTGGTATGATTTAATATTATTGTTAGAAGGCGGGTTGCTGATGCGTATACAGACACAAAATCGTCTGCTTTTAGGCCCTGGGCCAAGCAGTGTTTACCCTGATGTACTCAAGGTGATGGCAACCCCTTTGGTTGGCCATCTCGATCCTTACTTTCTTGAAGTAATGTCCGACTTACAAGGCATGCTAAAACAAGTTTTCCAGACTGAAAACGAGCTGACACTTGCGATGTCAGGAACCGGAAGTGCAGGCATGGAAACTGT
Organism: Bacillota bacterium; assembly: GCA_021846145.1. The sequence goes on along the minus strand of JAJZCJ010000291.1, from coordinate 1,326 downwards.
ATTCGTCAACCTGATTGAACCAGGGGACAAAGTGTTAATCGGAATTTGCGGCGTTTTTGGAGAGCGAATGAAGGATGTTGCCGAGCGGTGTGGCGCAGAAGTCTTAACCGTTTACGGTGAATGGGGCAACCCTATCGAACCGGATCAAATTGAAGAAGTTTTGAAGACTACACCTGGCATCAGGGCTGTTGCATTAGTACACGCTGAGACATCCACGGGAGTACGTCAACCTCTGGAAGAAATCAGTGTACTCGTTCACAATTATGGTGCTCTGCTCATCGTAGATGCCGTGACGAGCCTTGGCGGTATTCCTGTAGAAGTTGATAAACTGCAAATCGACGCCTGCTACAGTGGAACACAAAAATGTTTGTCGGCACCACCAGGCCTGTCCCCCGTAACACTTAGCAAAGCAGCATTCGAGCGGATAAAAAATAGAAAAACCAAGGTGCAAAGCTGGTATTTGGATTTAAGCATGATTGCAAATTACTGGCGCGAAGAGCGTTTTTACCATCACACTGCACCAATTTCAATGATTTTTTCGCTGCATGAAGCTTTGCGCTTACTGTTTGAAGAAGGTCTCGAAAACTCTTTTAAACGTCATGCCAACAATGGACGCATCCTTCAATCGGAATTGGAGGGGATGGGCATGCAACTCCTTGCGAAAGAGGGTTATCGGCTTCCGCAACTCACCTCTGTTTTAATTCCTGATAACTACAACGAAGCCAATCTTCGCAAACAACTATTGCAGGAATATGGGATAGAAGTTGGCGGCGGACTAGGACATTGGAAGGGAAAAGCATGGCGTATTGGTCTAATGGGACATTCCTCATCACTCAGCAATGTAACACTCCTGATTCAAGCGATAAAGAACCTGACGGGTCAAAATTAAGGGTTCACGTGTTCGAGTGGTTGGGGTCGCTTAGCTCCCGACCACTCGCTACGTCAATGTTAACCTAAATGATTGATGGGAGTTGATTCAGGAATTGTTGTAGGAGGCTACAGCATGATCGTGTTATTCCATTTAATAGATTCAATGACCTGAAGCAGCGGTATACATGGACTACTGAGTAAACTTATGTTTAGTCTTTGTCGTCAACAGTCAAGTATACACAACACAGATTGTGTAACAACCCATTATCTGGTGCGCTTTAATTGTAGAAGTATTAAGTCGTTCCACGGCAGGTAAAGACAGAGGGGTTAAACTAAAAAAATATCGGTCATCTGGCGTAAAGGAATATTGGATCATCGATCCAGTGAATGAATTAGTTGAAGTGTATTTGTTTGATGATAATTTGTTTCGCGAACCATCGGTTTACGAGATGGGTG
>JAJZCJ010000290.1 GCA_021846145.1 Bacillota bacterium | reverse complement strand
ACTTTTTCACCACGTATAAAAATTTCAGAAAATCCATTGAAAGTCACCAATCCTGGGCGTAAAAAAGTAGTTCGCTTTTATGTTGATGAACTTGCAAACGCTGATTTGATCATGCTTGAGGATGAACCTACACCGACCGGAGAACCAGTGCTGCTTTTTGACCCTGTGCATACGTATAAGCAAAAAACGCTAACTCGTTACCGTGCGCAGGAATTGTTGATTCCTATCATTGACAGTGGCAAATTAGTATATTTATTACCCACTCTTAAAGAAATACAGCAACATGCGAAAAATGAACTGCGTTCTATATCTAGCGAGACTAGGCGCGCCAAAAATCCGCATGTATATCATGTGGATTTAAGTCGAAGATTATGGGAGTTGAAGCGTGACTTGATGGAGTCTTTGCGGGTTTAGCCACGCCCTCCGTTTTGTAGAAATTGTGCGACTAATTTTGCCGCTTGCATTTCGACTTGTGTCGCTTCAGTTGCGGTCGTCCCATCACTACAAATGCTGATCGCAAGCGGATGCTTGGGATAAAACACCAACGCAGTATCGTGGTACTCGTTTGGCCAGTTGGCAGTGATTTGGGCGATATTCATGTGTGATGAAAAACCGCTCGCTATCCTGCCTTGGTTTGCATTACCTTCTAGTAACCCAATGAGTGGCATGATACTTTGCGGATGTTTATGGTACATGTGAAATAAATAAGCCATCTCTAACGATAAATCTTGCGGTGTCGTGACAAATGGTCGAGAAAAGGGTTGATGAACGCCGATTCCTGCAAGGAAATTGTTGATCTGGGTGGTTCCTAATTTGCGTATCAACATATTGCGTGCGACCACATCATTCTGAGCAATGCTGGCATGGGCGAGTTGGATAACGGTAAAGGCCGTACCATACGGCATCCCAGCAATAAAACCAGACCCTGCCTCTTTATCTACCGGTTTATAATGTACAAGGGTACCGGGTGACATGCGGTGATTGGCGATGTCACTATATAGATTCATGATGACCGGTAGATCCGAGGTAGTCGAAGAGGTGAATAATTGGTTTTCGTTTTGACCGAAATGAGCACCCGTAATCAAATCGATACCGTATACGCCATACACACCTTTTTGTTTACCTAGATAGGCCGCTAGCTGTTTAGAGAGCGTTTGGTACGTGGGCTGGGAAAACGGCAGCGGTGTAGATTTTGCCGTAATCTGTCGCCAATCTCCTTCAATACTGTTGACTAACTGTGGAATCCCACTACGAATAAACCAGGCCATGGCATAACCAAGTCCCAAGGCGACCAACAAGACAAAGCCTAAACGACCCCATCTTAGTTTGCGCCGTCTTTTTTTGGCAAGTGAAGCAGGCTTGCGCTTGCGGCTTGCCATTTGGCGGGAATTTTGTTTTTGAGCAGGACGCGCTTTCACCTTTTGCGATTTTTTTGCCGTTTTTTTTGATTTTGATGGTACTTTCGGACTGTACATTTTTTATCATCCATTCTATAGTAAATGGAGTTATACTATTATTAGATCTTTAATTAAATCTATCATAAGCAGTGTCGAAAAAGATCTCTTTTAAAAAGAGAAATTAAAATTTTTGGAGGTTATACGATGAATGATACACGAATGATCGTACCAACACGAGCGGTAGGGAAAACAGATCCGGATATTCGTCATCACGGGTACACACCAGGGAATGCAAGAGCGGGAAGAATAATGATTGTCGATGATGAGCAAGGCATTCGTGATTTTTTGTTATTTGGGCTTCGTGATGAGGGATATGATGTATTGACAGTAAAAGATGGGGAAGAGGCGCTTAATTCACTTAATCATTTTAAGCCTCATATCGTGTTGCTCGACATTATGCTTCCAGGCATGGATGGGTTTGAAGTATGCCGGTTAATGAAAGAGCGGGTTCGCGTATCGATCATCATGCTAACGGCAAAAGACGATGTGGAAGATAGGGTCAAGGGTCTGGCAATGGGTGCTGATGATTACGTGGTGAAGCCGTTTGCGTTTGCAGAGTTAAAGGCGCGCATAGAAGCGCGTTTCCGCACTCAGTTCCCAGAACTTTCTGAGGTGCAAAGAATTGGCAAGTTTGAGATTGATAAAGCGCAAAAGTTGATTCGTTATGAAGGAAACGCACTCTCGCTGTCCAAGACGGAGTATGCGCTTTTGGAGTTGTTGTTGGAATCTCCTGGAGTGGCGTTAACTAGAGAACAAATCTTAAGCCAAGTGTGGGGAGATAATTTTTCAGGTGAAGATAATATTCTCGAGGTGTATATTCGCTATCTGCGCCATAAACTGAACGACTCAAGGCGGCAGTTGATTCGTACAGTGCGGGGAGTCGGATATCGTGTGGATATTCTCTAAGTCGCGAAAAAAAGGTCCCGCGACTTTACTGAGTGAGCTCTACAGCAGATACTTAATGATCATCATTATGCTCATTGTATTGTTGGGGCTCGCTCAGTTTCAATCCATTCATGAAGGCTTGTACACCACGGGTGCCAATAGCCTTAATTTTGCGATTGACGACGCCTTGTCAGAGCCATTTGTGATTTCGCAAATTAGACAAGGAAATTTCATCTCGGTAGCTCCGAGGTTAATGAATTTGTTAGCGATCCGTGGGATTAATGTCAGAATTCTCGGCTCACATAGGGAGATACTAGGTGAGCGCATGTCAAAATACGATCCAACGATGTTGGTCCCCTTTATTTCCACTGGGGAATTGGCGAGCAAATCCAAACCAATTTCCACACCCCTTCATTATACAGTGAATATGTATACGACAGAAACTAATAATCAAGTAGTGTTATTTGCCCAAGTGGGTGCAGATCCCATACAGGGGTTTATTGAAATTGGCTATAATCAATCATTATACAATTCGGTTTTGTATCAGCAAGTATTCAATTTTTTGTTGATTAGTATGGTAATTATTTTGCTGGCTGTTGCGTTACTTATTCCTGTGGTGCGAGCACCTTTGTTGCCACTTCATCACTTAATTAATACAGCGTTACGTATTAAGTCAGGCGCTTTCCAGGAACGTTTGCCCATAATGGGTCCAAAGGAGACTGTTCGGCTGGCTGAAGTCATCAACGATACGCTTGATGAACTGGCAAAAGCGGTTTCACGTGAACAAGCGGCAACGGTGCGTATGAAACAATTTGTATCTGATGCTTCTCATGAATTGCGAACCCCGTTGACTGCAGTGAGGGGATTCACAGACGTATTATTACGGCGCATTGAGTATTATTATCGTGCCTACGCTGTTTTTCTTGACAGTGGTGAAGACGATGAGGAAATGCAAGGTATTATGCTTCCCCCCGAACAATTCGAGGATACTAGGCAGGCTTTGGTCGCCATGCAGCGAGAAACTGGGCGCTTAGAAGGGTTAGTAAAAGATTTATTACAATTGGCCAAGCTCGATGGCGGATTGCAGTTGAATTTAGAGTATACGGATTTGGCGAAAATCGTAGATGACTTGAGACCGCAGTTTGAAATTTTGGCTGATCAACGACAAATTAGTTATGAGTTGCAATCTGCTGTTATTTATTGTGATGCTTCTATGGTACAACAGGTTGTGTATAATTTAGTGACGAATGCCATTCAATACACAGATAAAAATACTGGGTTAATTGCTGTGCGTGTTACTCCGCTTGGCAATCATAATGCTAGATTTAGTGTCAAAGATAATGGTCCGGGCATTTCAGAAGTACAAATGGCAAAGATTTTTGATCGATTTTATCGTGCTTCAGTGGCCAGAGAGCGTGCGCCGGGAGGTGCTGGTTTAGGGTTGTCGATTGTGGCAGAAATTGTTCGTTTTCATGATGGAGAAATCCAGGTATTTAGTGAACTTGGCAAGGGCACCGAAATGCAGGTGGACTTATAGCATAGGGGGACTGAGAATGAAGGTGATTAAAATAGCCCCAAGGGGCTATTGTTATGGTGTGGTGGATGCGATGGCAATAGCGGCACAGGCGGCGCG
>JAJZCJ010000289.1 GCA_021846145.1 Bacillota bacterium | reverse complement strand
ATCATCGGCGCGTTGGCTAAGAAGCTATCTGCCAGTTCCTGTCTCACCTCTTGGTGAACAAAATTAAGCCACTCCTCATCCACCAAATCCATCTTTGTGATCACAATCAGACCGTGCGAAATGGTAAGTAACGACATGATGGCTAGGTGTTCGCGCGTTTGTGGCATCACACCTTCACGAGCATCCACCACTAACAAAATAAAGTCCACACCGCCAGCACCTGCCAGCATATTGCGAATAAAACGCTCATGTCCTGGGACATCAACAATGCCGATGCGCCTACCATCTGATAGGACAAGCGGGGCAAATCCAATATCAATGGAGATGCCCCGCATTTTCTCTTCTTGAAAGCGGTCTGTATCCGTGCCTGTCAACGCTTTGATCAGCGCTGTTTTCCCATGGTCAATGTGACCTGCCGTGCCAATAATGACATAATCCATTTTATCACCTTACTGCGATAGCATGATGGCGTGTGCCGCCTTAGCCAGTGCTTTTGTTGACACCTCGTACGTTTTCGACAGTACTGCTTGTGGCTCTGTTCTTCCTGCAGTGCGCCGCACGACATACTCAAGTGCTGCCGCCCACACATTGCGTTTGATGATTTTCGGAGGTTCGGAAAACGAATTTTGTAAAAAACGCATCCAAATTTCATAAACTAAATCGATCAGTTCAGGCTCCTGTGCAGTTAATCGCTCTTTCACAGTTTGGTAAATAGCATACAGTGTCGTATCCCATGAAAAGAGGCGATCATCCCGAAGCGGCAAATGTAACGTGACCAATTGATCTTTCACCCATACCTGAATGGGGCCACTCTCAGGAAACGATTGTAGTACAAATAACGCATTCCAGATCAATTCCTCAGCTTGTCGATGATCTTGCACAAATTCACGCAACACATGACGGGTCTCTTCATCTCGCAAAATCGAAAATGCCTGCAACGCTTCCCGCTTAGTTTGGCGATAGCCGCGCATTAACGCAAAATACAATGATGATCGCACACCTGGATCGCTCATCCATGCGCCCGCTTTGGTGAAACGAGATTTTTTCTGTGCAGGAACTGATTCATGCGTCCGCAAATGAAACGGCAGCTGATAGCTATAACTAAGGAATATTGGTGAATTGTTGATAATGGATTGTTCCACTTCCTGAAGATAGTACGTTGCAATGCCGCTATCAGGATCTAGTGCCTGAACTTCCAACAGCCACTGCTTCGCCTGTTTAAACCGATTTAAGTTGACGTCTGCAACGGCTAGCGCGAAATAAAGTGTGGGATCATGGCGATCCCCAAACTCAATAAGCTGCAAGAATATTTGATAGGCCGCCTTGTGTTCGCCCAAGATCCCTAAGGTCGTGGCCAGCTTAAACCCGTGATCAAATTGCAAGGGATGAATCTTCTTTAATAGTCCCACTAATTGCTTGTATTCCTCTTGCTCTTTACCGCGATACCTTGCAAAGACTGCCAAATTACATAGCGCATGAATATTGGTCGGATCAAGCTCCAGTACTTGATGTGCATACTCTGTCGCTTCATCAATATGGCCCAAATAATATTTCGCTAATGACAAGTTATTTCTAGGCGCAATGGCCTGCTCATCTTTTGCAAGTTCCTGCTCTAGCACATGAACCGCCTCGTGAAATTTACCTTCTTCAAGCAAACTGCGCGGTCTATCTTTAGAGCGAGTGTTTTCAATTTGGCGCTTGCGACTAGCTCGTAAAATTTCTCCTCCACCAAATTCGTGAATCAGCAAATCGAGCATTTCATCTGCGTCACCTGCAAATTCACCCGTTGGATCGACTTCGAGGTATTTCACCACTTGCGCTTCAGCCAGCTCATATTCCCCAAGGTTGGCATAATTGTTGGCCATATAGAAATAACACTCCGCCATATCCGGAGCAATATCATTGAGCACATTTTGTAAAATTTGATTTGATTCTTCAAAATCCCCTAGTTCCGAGAGTACACCCGCAAGGTTACAATGGTTGACTGCATTTAAAGGTTCACACTCTACCGCCCTGCGAAATGATCGCAATGCTCGCGGTAAATCCGAACGATTTAAAAATTGCACCCCTCGTTGGAAAAAGAATTCAGCATCTTGACGTAGTGGCACCACTTTGTGTTGCAGCACTCGTTCATCCACGAGAATCCCTCCTAACTAACTGCCAAGAATTGAGGGAACGGCATTAATTAAAGTATATCACAGGAGCAAAAAGGTTGTCATGAGTCAGGAAAATTGAAGCGAGACCAGTTGTCGACTATAATCAAAGAATATCATAACTATGGAAAGGCAGATACCCATGCAATTTTTCAAAGAAGCCCTGGCTTCGGCATTATCACGGCACGTAGCCATTGACACGACCACACTAGTAGGTTGGATAGAAATCCCCCCTGATAAGCAACTCGGGGATCTTGCCTTCCCATGCTTTCAATTAGCAAAGTCTTTACGCAAATCACCACAGACTATTGCTTCCGAACTAGCTCCGACACTCGCGGATGAACCTTTTATTGCCAATGCAAAAGCAGTAGGCCCTTACATTAATGTTCACCTTAACCGCAAGCAAGCGCTAGCCTTTTGGCTTACGCAAATGGGAGAAGATCGACAATTTTTCACTTCACATCGCGGTGATCACAAGGCCGTGGCGATTGATCTTTCCTCCCCTAATATAGCAAAACCATTTTCCATGGGTCACTTACGTTCCACCATTATTGGCACGGCATTAGCCAATTTACTTGAAACTGACGGTTACCAAGTATTTCGTATTAATCACTTAGGAGACTGGGGAACGCAATTTGGCAAGATCATCGTGGCCTACCATCGTTATGGTGATGTCGAAGCGATTAAAAAACACCCTATCGCGGAACTGAATGCCCTCTATGTACGTTTTCATGAAGAGGCAGAAACCAATCCTGCACTTGAAGATGAGGGGCGGGCAGCCTTTCGAAAACTTGAAGACGGCGATCAAGCCACGCTTGACCTTTGGCGCTGGATGGTAAGCGTGAGCATGGAAGAATTTAACCGCACCTACGCGATGCTCGGCACCAAGTTTACGCATGTATTAGGAGAAAGTTTTTACAATGACAAAATGGCCGCCGTGGTGAGTGAACTAAGTGACCAACACCTGCTGACTACAAGCGATGGAGCAGAAGTAGTGCTCTTAGAAGCAGAAAATTTGCCCCCGTGCTTAATTCGCAAATCTGATGGTGCCACACTTTATGCCACCCGCGATTTAGCGGCCGCCTTGTACCGTTACCATGAACTTGGGGCGACGCGCTTGTGGTACGTGGTCGGCGGTGAGCAACGGTTACACTTTCAACAGCTATTTTCGGTATTGGGACACATGGGATACGCGTTTGCCAACGATTGCAAGCACATCGCATTTGGTCTAATGAAAATGGACGGCAAGAAAATGTCGACGCGCAAAGGACAAATTGTGCGATTGCAAGACGTGCTTGATGAGGCCGTCAGACGCGCTAGGGAGATTATTGACGAGAAGAACCCAGGACTAGCTAATGCAGATGCCACCGCGCAGGCGATTGGCGTTGGCGCTGTCATCTTTAACGACTTAAAAACGCACCGCATTCACGACATCAATTTCTCGCTGGAGCAAGCTGTCGCCTTTGAGGGGGAAACTGGCCCTTATGTTCAATACACACATGCACGCGCCTGCTCGGTACTGCGCAAAGCAGGTTTACTTCAGAGTACCACTTCCACCAGTGATTGGGTGACCAATGATATGACAAATGATGACATACTGTTTAGTGAAGAAGCAATTGATGACATTACCCATGAATTGATTAAATCCATTGCAAATTTCCCTGAGATTCGATTACGTGCGATTGATGAAGCCGATCCTTCCCTGATCGCCAAACACGTCCTGGACATCAGCCAAGCATTCAATCGCTCTTATCATGAATTGCCCATTCTGAATGCCGATCCTGTTTTGCGCAAATTACGTCTGAGGCTTACCGATGCCACTAGAATT
>JAJZCJ010000288.1 GCA_021846145.1 Bacillota bacterium | reverse complement strand
CCGACGGTAGGAATGCCAATGCAATTGCCATAGCCACCAATTCCGGCCACACTATGAGCAAACAAGTAGCGATTGTGCTTATCATCGAGCGGGCCAAAACGCAGGCTGTTCAGTAATGCCACCGGCCTTGCTCCCATGGTAAAAATATCGCGAATGATGCCACCCACTCCGGTCGCTGCGCCTTGGTACGGTTCGATCGCCGTGGGGTGATTGTGACTCTCAATCTTAAATACCACCGCTTGATTATCCCCAATGTCGACAATCCCTGCATTTTCACCCGGGCCTTGCAGCACTTGCGGTCCGTCTGTAGGAAAGCGACGAAGGACAGGTTTAGAACTCTTGTAACTACAATGTTCGGACCACAACACGCTAAATACGCCAGTCTCCACATAGTTTGGCATCCGGCCTAGCAATTCCACGATGCGATCATATTCTGCATCGGTCAGCCCGAATTGGCGATAAATTTTGTCACTTTTCACTTGTTCACTGGTAGGTTCATGCGCGGCCACGTGCGTCCCTCCAACTGGTTAAAATTGACGTAAATAGCCGTCTGCCATCTGTGCTGCCAAGCAGGTCGCTGACAGCGCGCTCAGGGTGCGGCATCATGCCCAGCACATTACCCCGTTCATTGATCACACCTGCAATGTCTGCAACCGAACCGTTTGGGTTTTCGCCGTTTGCGTAGCGAAAGACAATTTGCCCGTTTTGTTCAAGTTCACGCAACTTGTCATCCTCGAGATAATAATTGCCTTCACCGTGTGCGATCGGAATGCGAATGACCTCTCCTTGTTTATACTGATGGGTAAACAACGTAGCTACATTGTCTACCACCAAATTCACCGTCTTGCCCTGAAACACCAGTGATTCGTTTTTTCGCAGTGCGCCTGGCAACAATCCAGCTTCTGTCAACACCTGAAACCCATTGCAGATGCCAAGCACGTATTTACCCGCCTGCGCAAATGTCTGAACGGCTTTCATCACAGGAGAAAACCGCGCGATGGCACCCGCGCGAAGATAATCTCCATAAGAAAACCCGCCGGGGATAATCACCATGTCATAACCATCCAAATGTTCTTGTGTATACCAGACAAAATCAGCCGTTTCACCCGTCGTGTCTACGACTGCTTTGAGTGCATCGCCATCGCAATTACTACCCGGAAATTGTATGACTGCGGTTTTCACGAAACGACCTCCAGCAAATCATAGGTGTATTTTTCGATGACTGGATTGGTTAACAACTGCTCGCACATGCCTTCCACTAGTGTTTGCGCTTGTGTCACCGTTTCGGCTTGAAGGCGCACCTCCATATACTTGCCAATGCGCACGTCAGACACACTGTCATAGTGCAGCGCATGCAATGCGTGAGTCACTACTTTCCCTTGCGGGTCTAACACACTGTCCTTGAGCGTAACGTTAATTTTCGCCTGAAATTGCATTCCCTGTTCCTCCAGTAACCAAATTAGTTTTCTAGTCGACGCAAGATCTCTTCATAGGCTTCTGTCAGTCCACCGAGATCTCTGCGAAAACGATCTTTGTCTAATTTTTCTTTTGATTCCATGTCCCAAAATCGGCACGTGTCCGGCGAAATTTCGTCTGCCAGTATGACTTCACCCGTAGGTAACGAACCCAGTTCAATCTTAAAATCGACTAAGAGTATCTTTTTGGGACGCAATAACTGCTGCAAAAGATCATTAATTCGCAATGCGGTATTTTCTAATTTCTCAAGTTGTTCCCTCGTGGCAAGCCCCAGCACATGAGCGTGCGCTTTATTGATAAAGGGATCGTTTAATTCATCGTCTTTCAAATAAAATTCCACGACAGGCTCGCTTAGTTTCATTCCTTCTTCAAGTCCTAAGCGTTTGGCTAAGCTACCTGCCGCTAAATTGCGCGTGACCACCTCAATCGGCAAAATTTTCACTCGTTGCACAAGCATCTCGCGATCCGAAACAGCTTCCAAAAAGTGCGTGTGAATTCCCGATGATTCTAAATACTTAAAGATCAGTGTACTAATGCGATTATTGAGCACACCTTTGCCTTGAATCTGTGCGTGTTTTTTGCCATTAAACGCGGTGGCATCGTCCTTATATTCGACAAGATAAGCATCCTCGCGATCCGTGAGAAATACTTTCTTGGCCTTTCCTTCATAGACTAAATCCCCTTTTTGCATGGGTCGTCCCTCCTTGTGTTATTCTTCCACTAATCCAAGGCGTTCAAAAATCAAGTTGACGTGACGTAAGTGAAAACGAACATCAAAACACTCGTTGAGCTCATCTTTTGTCAAATGAGCCTTGACAGCAGGCAGCGATTCTACTAAAGAGCGAAAAGGTCGTGCTTCTTCCCACGCCTGCATGGCAGTTTTTTGCACTGCATCATACGCTTCTTCCCTCGCTAGGCCACGATCAATCAGTGCATGTAACACGCGTTGGGAATAAATCAGGCCGAAACTTTTCTCCATGTTGTTTTTCATGTTCTCTGGAAACACGGTGAGATTGCCGATAATGCTATTAATTTTATTCAACATATAGTGAAGCAGAATAGTGCTGTCTGGAAGCATCACACGTTCAACAGAAGAATGCGAAATGTCTCGTTCATGCCAGAGCGGCACATCTTCCAACGCTGCCACCACATAGCCGCGCAAAATTCTCGCCAACCCTGAAATTTGCTCACAGTTGACAGGATTGCGTTTATGCGGCATCGCAGAGGACCCTTTTTGGCCGGCGTAAAACGGTTCTTCTACTTCGCGAATTTCCGTCTTTTGTAAGCCGCGAATTTCTGTTGCTATTTTATCCAGCGATGAAGCAATTAACGCAATCGTCATCACGTACTCTGCATGACGATCCCGTTGCAGTGTCTGCGTAGAAATAGGAGCCGGCTTCAATCCTAATTGTTCACACACTAATTCCTCGATCCGTGGATCAATATTGGCATAGGTGCCTACCGCGCCAGACAATTTGCCATAACGAACCGTCTCAGTCGCATGATCAAAACGATCAAGGTTGCGTACCATTTCAGTATAATACAACGCCAATTTTAACCCAAATGTGGTTGGTTCTGCATGTACGCCATGCGTTCGACCCATCATGGCTGTCTCTCTATAATGTAGCGCCTGCTTGCGCAGTGTGGCAATAAATTCTTCTAGCGTTTTTCTAAGTAGCTTGTTGGCTTCTAATAATTGCAGACCCAACGCGGTATCCACAACATCCGTGCTAGTCAGTCCATAATGTACCCATTTGCGCTCTGCACCAAGCGTTTCGGACACGGCACGAGTAAATGCCACCACGTCATGACGAGTTTCTTGCTCTATCTCTAGTGCCCGAGTCACATTCACCTTAGCTTGCGCACTGATTTTCTTTGCATCTTCCACTGGCACCACACCTAGTGCAGACCATGCAATGGTGGCGGCAATTTCTACTTGCAGCCATTTCTCATACCGGTTTTCCAGCGTCCAAATGGCAGCCATCTCTGGCAATGAGTAACGTTCGATCACAGGCTTCCCTCTTTTCACATCATTCCATTCTAGTCTATCAAGACATGTCGAAGTGGTCAATCAGAACACGAACATTATCGTTCGAAAATCATATTTTGTTCGTAATCGCTTGTTTTTTATCACCACCCAAAAGATAAGACTGGATTCTTATCGAAAAATTACATAACATAAGTGAGGGACAAGTTTTATAGGTAAGAGAAGGTGAACTCTCTGGATAATCGCACCATTGCCCGTCACTTACGTATGATGGCAAATTTATACGAAGTGGCAAATAATCATTCCTTGGCCCGAGTATATCGCGAATTGGCAAAGGATGTACGCACTTTGCCTTATGCGCTCAAAGATCATCTTGACCAATTCCAAGACCGGACCAAATTGCCAAACAACCAATTTCAAAGTTTGTTTGCGCTGATTCATTTTGGGGTAAAACACGCATTCCAAGAACTTCCTGTCGAAGTCCCTTCATCACTAAGGGAAATTTTAGCATTGCCTGGAGTAGGTTC
>JAJZCJ010000287.1 GCA_021846145.1 Bacillota bacterium | reverse complement strand
GGATAAATTCGGGCCGTTATTGCAAGACAAGCTAAGTGTATATCCTGTTACTTGGGTAGGCCAGACGATCGTCGGCGATGAAATGGCAGCGATCGCAAGCGCGATTCTTGAATGGGCGGATCGCGGTGTGAACTTGGTATTAGTGACAGGTGGAATGTCCGTCGATCCAGACGATCGCACGCCGTCGGCCATTCGCAGTGTGGCACATGAAGTGGTGACGTATGGGGTGCCTATGTTGCCAGGCTCGATGTTGATGCTTGCATATCGTGCGGACGTGACTATCTTGGGGTTGCCAGGTGGCGTATTGTATGATGAGTTAACCTCATTTGACATGATTCTTCCGCGGTTGTTGGCGGGTATTCGCATGACCCCAAAAGATGTGGCAGCGCTTGGTTATGGCGGACTACTCAAGTGAAGTCATCCGTCCCGCTCATCTCATTTGCTGGATTGAAAAACACGGGAAAAACCACGTTAATCACACGGTTGGTGGAGGTGTTTGCGACACGCGGATTGCGCATCGGGTGTATTAAACACGACGGTCATGATTTTGAAATCCAAAGCGCAAACACGGATACAGGTAAATATTTGACTGCAGGTGCGGCGGTCAGCCTCATTGCAAGTCACACGGGGAATGTGTTGGCGCAATGGCGAAAAGAAGCTGAACCAAGCCTGGCAGAACTGATCAACCGGCTGGGTAAGGTGGATTTGATCATGGTCGAAGGCTATAAGGAACTGCCGATTCCGAAATGGGTGTTATTGGATTCTGTGAATGAAAATAAGGAATACCCAATTCCTGATTTTGTTAAAAAAGCGGATATTGTTGGACACATTGTTGGATTCATCGTGCCAGCCGCGCCACTAAAGGTTGCCGATACGAACTTGCCAGTGTATCATAGAGATAATATCGTTGGTATAGAATCCGCGATTGATTTAATGATGAGGATTGTGCATGACGATTAACATACCGGAAACAACGGCAAAACGATTGCCAAGTTATTATCGATTTTTTAAAAATCTATTAAATAAAGGGAATACGCGTGTTTCTTCACAAGAGGTAAGTGCGGCGCTTCATCTAGACCCAGGAACTGTTCGAAAAGATTTTTCTAATCTAGGGGAGCTTGGAAAACGTGGGTATGGTTATGATGTGGCCTATTTAGAGCAATTAATTGGTCATGCAATTCATCGTGATCACCCTTTACAAGTGGTTTTTATAGGGTCTACCGACTTTTACCAAGTGATTTGTGGGAACCAAATGATGTTGGATGAAGGATACGAAATAACGGCTATTTTTGCACTGTCCGCATTACAGACACAGTCAAGATTTACGTTGTTACCGGTGTATCTTTTAGATGATCTTGCCACTTATGTTGCTGCACACCATCCTGATGTTGCGATACTAGCAGCGCTTGGTGATGTACAAAATATTGCGGAGATCGTGGTTCGCACGGGGATCAATGCTATTTTAAATTATTCGACACAAACTCTTTGTGTACCTGAGCGCATCTCGGTGCAACAAGTGGATATTATGGGAGAGTTGCACTCACTGCGTTTGCGGAAAATGTATACACATTAAAAAAGGTCACTCTGGTTGACCCGCAAGATTGGAGGGTGAAAAATGCTAGGTAATATTGGGATTCCAGGAATTATACTTATTTTGGTGGCGTTGCTGTTAGTATTTGGGCCAAGTAAATTGCCGGATATTGGGCGAGCATTTGGTAAAGGATTGCGTGAGTTCAAAGATGCGACAAAGGATATCACTGGCGATTCTCGTCCAGAGAATATTGAGCGGAAAGATGCGGAATAACTGAGATGAATTTAATTAACCTCCTCATGCGAGGAAGTCATGCATTAGAAAAAAACACCACTATTGTATCTCATCTTGAAGAGCTAAGGAGACGCTTAATATTCGTCTTAGCTTTTTTTGTTGTCATCATGATCGGTTCATTGACTTTTGTGGGGAAACTTTATCGTTTTCTTTCTAGTCCATTAGCTGGAATGAAACTGCTTGTGCTGGGGCCAAGTGATGTGGTACAAGTCTATTTCATGATTGCGGGGGTCGTGGCATTTGCAGTGACAACCCCATTTTTGTTGTGGCAATTATGGAAGTTTGTAAGTCCGGGGCTAGTAGCTAAGGAGAAAAAATACGCAAAGCGCTTGATTTTACCGGTGACGATAATGTTTGTCCTCGGTTTGAGTTTTGGCTATTTTGTTATTTTTCCTGAAATCGTAGTATTTCTAAAAAATCTAGCAGAACAGAACTTTACGGTGAGTTTTACGGCGAAGGAATATTTTTCCTTTATGTTTAACATTGTCGTTCCTTTCGGAATTTTGTTCGAAATGCCTATTTTGATCGTTTTTCTGACGAGAATTGGAATCTTGACTCCGATGTGGCTGCGAAAAATGCGTCGTTATGCCTATTTTTTGTTTGTTATATTAGGAGTGTTGATCAGTCCACCGGAAATGATTTCACACTTAAGCGTAGTGGTGCCGATGGTGTTAATTTATGAAATCAGCATTTGGTTTGCGGCGTTTGTCTACCGCAGAAAACTCGCTTCAGAAGCATGGTGGCGAGAAGAACAAGCGGTGCAACGGGCAACGTCTAGTAGGTCAACAGTGAAGGAGCAGGATAGTGATCTACCGCTTGAGAATCATACTCCTCCTGAAGTAGTGGCGCAGGTTGATGAAATTTCTAATCATGCACAGGTGGTTTCTGGGCGGCTCGTGGCACTAAAAAGCCATCCTCCTGTCAATCATCAAAGGCCGGGTATCCGGATTGATGAAAGAGAATAAGATGGCAGTGGTGATGCAATGATTTAGTTGCCAAGACCCAAGCGTTCGCGCACTAAGTGAAGGGTAGTATTGGCGACTGTTCTTGCTTTTTCTGCTCCGTGGGCTAATATTTTCTCAATTTCACCGCTAGTACGGATTTCTGAAAAGTGTTGCTGGATCGGGAGCAAATGGGCGACAATGGCCTCCCCGAGATCTTTTTTAAATTCGCCGTAGCCTCTTCCTTCATAGTGCTTGACGATGTCTTCAATCGAAGAGTCTGTAACTAGGCTGAATATGGTTAGCAAGTTAGAAACGGCTGGTTTTGTTTTCAAGTCAAATTGGATGATGCGATCCGAATCGGTGACTGCACGACTGATTTTTTTGCGAATCACATCAGGTGCGTCAAGCATCTCAATTCGGCTGCCGGGATTAGGGTTGCTCTTGCTCATCTTTTTCGTCGAATCATCAAGGGACATAATGCGTGCACCCTGCTTTAACATCATGATTTCTGGCAAGATAAATGTATCACCAAATCTGGTGTTAAATCGGGTGGCTAGATCGCGAGTCAATTCTAGGTGCTGCTGTTGATCTTCGCCAACAGGCACGAGCTGGGACTGATACAACAGGATATCTGCAGCCATTAGTGCAGGATAAGAAAACAACCCTGCTGAAACTGCTTCTTTGCTCTCGCCCTTTTCCTTGAATTGAGTCATTCTCGATAG
Source organism: Bacillota bacterium (assembly GCA_021846145.1). Next base: position 499 of record JAJZCJ010000287.1, on the reverse strand, counting down.
TTCTCCCATGTGAACTTGACACTGCAAAATCCAGCCGAGTTCACTGTGGGCACTGACATCTGACTGCACGAACAACGTAGACTTTTGTGGGTCTAGTCCTACTGCAAGGTATAGACTTGCCAGATCGCGAATGCGCTCTTTGAGTTGTTTTGGATCTTGAGGGATGGTGATGGCGTGCATGTCGACAATGCAGTAGTAGGCATCCGCTTGATCTTGTAAGGACACAAATTGACGAAGGGCACCTAAATAATTGCCAAGCGTGATTTGTCCGGTGGGCTGAATGCCCGAAAATACACGTGAAATCATGTCATTCATCCTTTATGTAAACATGCGAAATATTTTCCCATAGGACTGAATTTCTGTCAAATCAACTTTTTTTCCTGTAAAATTCATTTTTCGTTGTCAATCCAGTTGCAAAATTGGTGAGGAATCGGTAATATAATCATTGTCGTTAGCACTCAGTCGATGTGAGTGCTAACAAAATGAACAATCTACATTT
>JAJZCJ010000286.1 GCA_021846145.1 Bacillota bacterium | reverse complement strand
AAGGTGTGTCGCTTCCTGAATTTACTTATGTGTCTCCTGATTACTACGAAGCGTACAAAAAAGTAGATATTTCCATTCATTTGAAGGCTGGGGAAGTTCGAATTAAAAGGGTGATTTGATGAACGTCCAAAATATGGCATCTAGATTTATTCGCATACCACTTCGTGTGGCATGGATTAGCACGGGTATTGCAACGCTATTTGCCGTCCTGCTCATTGTTCATCAAGACCTTTGGATAATGGGAACTTGGCTTGCACATATAACGAGTATTCCTTGGCAATATGCCGTGTTTCTGATTGGATTAGCCGCAATGCTATTATCTGCTTTTATTGCTGGCATTGCTGCGGTGATTATCAGTTTTCAAGGAACAAAGGAAATGCGATCCACCCTTTCGATGATGGCGGAGGCCAGCGCACTTTATGCGGCGGGAAAACTAAGCTATCGGATGGATGTTGTGGGTACAGATGACTTATCGATGATTGCCCAAAACTTAAATTCGATGGCAGCAAGGCTGCATGATCAGGTCTCTGTGTTGCAAGAAGCTGCCCGCCATCATGTTGAAGTGCAAAAAAGTGGGGAAGCCGCCGCAGTCCTGCGTGAGCGAGAACGGGTGCGTAGAGAACTACACGATCGTGTAAGTCAGGAATTGTTTGGCTTATCCATGTTGAGCACGACGGCATCTAAGGTTAGGGATACAAATCCTGAGCAAGCGTTGAAAATATTGCCAGAGATTGAGCAATTGGCAAAACATGCGCAGGGAGCAATGAGAGCATTACTATTAGAACTTCGGCCACTTGAACTTCATTCGCGCCAACTGATCCCTGCATTGCAGGATTTGGCAACGGAAATGGCTTCCCGTACTGGCATCGACATTGAATTTCGTGTGTTTACCCCAGATGATCAACTGCAAATGATCGATTCTGCCATCGAGGATGCACTTTTTTTAATCGCGCAAGAAACGATGGTCAATGCACTTAAACACGCTGCACCACGGACAGTGAACATTGATCTGAATGTGGAGCATATGCGTGTGGTGTTACGTGTAGTGGACGATGGCAAGGGATTCGTACCGACGGAGGGCAAATGGACTTCTCTGGGTTTGCGTTCCATTCAGGAGCGGGCGCAAGGTCTTGGAGGAAGTGTATATATCAAAAGTGGACTTGGCAAAGGAACAGAAATCCTATGTATCATTCCGCGTGTGGGGGTGTCTTGATGGGCGCGATTACAATTTTGATCGTGGATGATCACCATGTGGTTCGTAAAGGATTGCGCATGGTGCTTGAACTTGAAACGGATTTTGAGATTATTGCCGAGGCGTCAGAAGGTAACGAAGCACTGAAACAGTATGAGTTGAAATATCCAGATATTGTGCTTTTGGATTTGCAGATGGAGCCGATGGATGGAGTTTCTACATTAAAAGAGATCAAAAGGATTGATCCAGAGGCAAGGGTTATAGTGCTCACCAGTTATATTGATTCTACTCACGTATTACCTGCAATAGAGGCAGGAGCGAGTGGGTATTTATTAAAAACAGCTGATCCTGATGAAATTATAACTGCAATTCGCAAAGCAATGACCGGAAAGGGAACGTTTGATCAAGTAGCAGTTCAGGAAATGGCCAAAGGTATGAAAAATCGTGCGATATTTGCAGAATTGACTGATCGAGAACGAGAGGTATTGCATCTGATCAGCCAAGGGAAGTCCAATCAGCAGATCGCAGAAGAACTTTTCATCGGGATCAAAACGGTAAAAACGCATGTGAGCAACATACTTTCAAAACTTGGTGTGGAAGATCGCACGCAGGCGGCAGTGTACGCTCTGCGGTATATTATATGACAAGCGATGTAATGAGCTGTAAAATTGAGGTTGTGAAATTTATATGTAGTAGTATAATGAACAAATAAAGATATGAACATGCGTTGAAATGTATGTGAAATTTCACTCAAGGAGGGATTCTATATGGCAGAAACACAATACTCTGCTGGACTAGAAGATGTAGTAGCCGCCACTTCTGAAATTTGTTTTATTGATGGGGAAGAGGGCAGATTGGTTTATCGTGGGTATGATATTCACGATTTAGTAGCTGGTGGATGTACTTTTGAAGAAGTGATCTATCTGCTCTGGAATGGAGAACTACCTACTCAGGCACAATTAAGTGAGTTTGTCTCATCGCTTCGTGCTGAGCGAGCGCTCAATCCAAAGGTGTTAAACGCACTAAAAGATCTTCCGAAAACAGGTAATGCAATGGAAATGTTGCGCACGCTGGTATCTGTGGCAGGTCTGTATGATGGGGAAGACACAGACAACTCCTATGAAGCAAGTGTTCGCAAGGCGACGCGCCTTGTTGCGCAACTGCCCACCATGGTGGCCGCAATTGAACATTTCAAAAACGACCAAGAGCCAATTGCTCCCCACCCAACATTAAGTCTGGCGGGTAATTTTCTTTATATGTTGACAGGTAATGAACCGGATGATTTTACTGATCGCGCATTTGAAATTGCACTTATTTTACACGCTGACCACGAGTTAAACGCTTCCACGTTTTCCGCTCGCGTGACTGCGGGTACACTTTCGGATATTTATTCGGCTATCACGTCTGCTGTTGGCACGTTGAAGGGACCACTGCATGGTGGTGCCAATGAACAGGTAATGCTGATGATCAAGGAGATAGGTTCATTAGATAATGCGGAAACTTGGATTCGCAACGCACTGGCAAACAAGCATAAAATCATGGGCTTTGGCCACCGCGTATACAATACAGAAGATCCTAGAGCAACGCACCTGCGCAAAATGTCCAAAGAAATGGGAGAGCGTAATGGCAATACTACATATTACGAAATCTCTCAAGTAGTCGAAAAAGTGGTCAAGGAATTGAAAGATCTTAATCCTAATGTGGATTTTTATTCCGCATCTACGTATTACATGATGGGGTTCCCAATCCATTTGTTTACACCGATTTTTGCAATTAGCAGAATTTCTGGCTGGACAGCCCATGTGCTTGAACAATATCGCAATAACCGCCTAATTCGTCCGCGTGCTGAGTATTTGGGAATTAAGCGCCGTGCGTATGTGCCTATTGCGAATCGTTAGGTAAATCTTACAAGAGTATACTCCATCACTTCGGGAATGATAGTAGTACGAAGGAGGTGGTAAGCGTGGCGCAAGGACAAAAAACCAACACGCTTTTAGTGAAGAGTGCAAGTCGTGCTCTTGATCAGTTGAAGTACGAGGTTGCAGGTGAACTTGGAATTCAAACCCCACAAGATGGTTATTGGGGTACAATGACCACTCGTGATACTGGCGCTATTGGAGGCCATATCACCCGGAAATTAGTAGCACTTGCAGAGCAGCAATTAGCTGGTCATCAATAATTGGCTTAGATAGTAAGAAGGGCTGCCCCGGAACATACGGGGCAGCCCGTTTTTGTTAGTGAACTCTTGATTGTTCTGAAATCTCGCTTAATGCATCACCAGCTTCATCGACGTGTACACTCATCACGGCTAGATCGCCAAGTACGCAAATGCCTACGAGTGCACCATTTTTTACAACGGGTAAACGGCGAACTTGTTCGGAGGCCATTAAATCTGCTGCCTCGTGTGCATCAGTTTCAGGTGTGACGGTAACTGGATTTTTTGTCATGCAGTCTTGTGCTTGGGTTTTATTCGGATCTAACCCTAGTGCAATGCAACGAATGATCACATCGCGATCGGTGATCAAGCCAACCAATTGGTTGTTATTTACCACTGGGACTGATCCTATGTCGTTGTTTTTCATGTGTTTAGCCACTTCCATAATAGGGGTGGGAGGTGTGCAAGTGATTACATCTGTGGTCATTAGTTCTTTGATTTTCATAATATTCCTCCTCTTACTAAATGAAGTACTCGGTTAGTTTGTGCCTTCTTTCTTTAATTTAGCCGCAACAAATACCCAAAATTCATTTAACAACCCATAAAAGGCCCACAATCCTGTCAACAAATGCAGTGCATTATCAAT
>JAJZCJ010000285.1 GCA_021846145.1 Bacillota bacterium | reverse complement strand
TCTTCCTTACTGTTGAAGCGTGGAGCCGTCACCGATACTACCGAATTGCCACCCCGGACGTAGCAACAGCTCTCGAAGCGATTGCATCCATCGCACCACCTGCACCGATCCGCTCGCTTCGGCAATCCGAACAGGCCAAAGCGTTGCAATTTGCCCGTACCTGTTACGATCACATTGCTGGCGAGCTTGGAGTTGGTCTTTCAAGTGCACTCGTCAAGAAGGGATACCTTGAGGAAGTCGGTGATGGATATCTCTTGACTGTCACTGGAGAAACGTGGATTCGAGAGTTCAGTATCGAAGAGTCAAAAATACGGAAGGCTCGCTCCGTGATTCCTTGGCATATTGACTGGACGGAACGTGTTCACCACATGGCGGGGCCAGTCGCCTTAGCCATAACAAAACGATTGTTTGAACTCGGTTGGATTGCTAGGGGGGGAATTCGTCGATCCATTGTGGTCACCGAACTTGGGCAGGAGGCATTTCAGAAGGAGTTCGGTATGTTCGTCACGACAAGGTGAAAGGCCACCCTTCATATTGTGCCTCCGCGGTTCGGACAACAAATAACCTGCTGAAAATCTAAGGCAGTGTCCCATCTTTTGAGAGTCAGTTTCGGCTATAACCAGACGAGTTGAGAAGTGATCGTAGAGCTGTGAACCCGTCCCGAGGTCGCACACGGCTCGCTACAAGCAACACAAACTAGTGATCCCGTAATTGCCGCTAGATAATTAGGTGGATCTCGCACAACGTGATCTCCAATTCGTAAGCAATCGGTTTGGACTTGTCGTTTCATCCTAAACATTTCAAAAAACAGCGGTCTTTCTGACAAACGTAACCCCTAGCTCATTGTCTAATCCCAAGAACCCGTCATCGGTCACCCGTACTGCCCGGCCGCCAGGAATTCGCTCGACCCATCCCAGGTCAAACAATCGATTCGTGATCGCAGCCCCGAGGGCTCCTGCCAGATGGTGCCGTCGTTCACTCCAATCCAAGCATGGGCGGGCAAACTGGCGACGCCCTCTCCGAATCTCGTCAAGGTCCATGCCGAAGTCTGCTAACCACTTCGCACCATCGACGGTCACTACGAAGTCCCGCCCATCTTCTTTCACCAAGCCAATCTCCAGCATCTTGTCCATGACGGCCACACCCACTTCTCCGGCAATGTGGTCATAACACGTTCTGGCAAAATGGAGCGCCTTCGACTGATCCGATTCCCGGAGCGAGCGAATCGATTTTGGAAGTGCAATCGCATTGAGCGCTTCCAACGCCTGCCACACTTCAGCATTGGCCAACCGATAGTACCGATGACGTCCATATGATTCATAACTTAACATTCCGCCTTCAACCATCTTCACTAGATGTGAGCTTGCCGTCTGCGGCGTAATACGGGCCGCACGAGCCAGTTCACTGGCGGGGAGTGCTTTTCCTCCCAATAAACACATCAGCATCGCCGCCCGTGACGAATTCCCAATGAGCGAAGCCACTTCCACGATATTGGGTGTTGCCTTCATCTGTTACAACCTCCTCTGAGCACTGCACTCACATTTCGATGTAGGCATTATGAATTTCCCGGTACGATGAGGATATAACTCGACCCGCTCATGACAATCATACTTCGATGATAGTCGAATGTTTTCGGCATTACAATTGGCATGGAAAGAAAAATTCAGCTACAGGAGGCAAAGCGTTATGAAGCAACAGGTCGAAAGAATCGTTCCAGACCGGATCGTGCATCCGAAAATCTTGTACTTTGGTACGCCTGTAATTCTGCTCACCACGTTAAATGAGGACGGATCAAGCAACATTACTCCCATGTCTTCCGCTTGGGCTCTCGGCAATCACATCATTCTGGGCCTCGGAGAAAGTGGACATGGGTTGAACAATCTTCGACGACACGGAGAATGTGTCGTCAATGTCCCCAACCCCCAACTGTGGAAGAGTGTTGAAGCATTGGCGTCACTCACTGGAGCGAATCCTGTCCCAGAACACAAACGAGGAACATTTCGCTATGCAAAGGACAAATTCAAAACCTCGGGGCTTACCGCTATTCGATTCACTCAAGTTCTCCCCGATCGAATTATGGAATGTCCACTGCAAATCGAAACAAAGACTGTGGAATTCCACATGGTTGATCAGAAAACGCCATTTGCAGTTGTTGAAGTGGAAGCTGTGACGATTCACGCACATGAAAGTATCATTGTCGACGATTCGCACATCAACCCAAAAACCTGGAGTCCGCTCATCTACAATTTTCGTCACTATTTTGGCCTTGGTAGCGAATTAGGAAAAACGTTTCGGGCACAAGTGTGACATTGGTGGACAAGTTCGTACATCCAGTTCCATGACGAAATAAAATTATCATCTATGCCGTATCTTGATGTCCCGGATACAGGGCGACTCGTCTGTATCCGGGACATCATTTTCAGCGAAATTCAGGTCATTTATACTCACTCAACTGGGCACATCAATTCTTAAAAACGCTCATCACTGGCGACGCCATAGTAAGCCAAAACGGTAAATTGCTCGATCCTAATCCCACGGTTACACTGTATATGGAAGAAGCGTTGGCATCACTATAAAACTCGATATAGCCTATGTAATCTGCTATCATGGTGGCCTAAGCAAATGAACAATTGCGAAATTTGGCGCATCAGCGTTACTAAAATATAATATAATCGAAAGGAGTCGCAGGTATGAATTTATATCAAATGTTTTTGTATGCTGTGGCACGTTTTCCCGATCAGCAAGCCCTCGCACAAGGAAAAAAAAGGTATACCTACTCCGAACTTGCAATAGAAGTGAATCGAGTAGCTTCCGCTCTGCAAAAACTCGGGCTAAAACCGCGCGATCGGGTCATGGTGTTGTTAAAAAACCGCATTGAAACCGTTGTGATTTTCTGGGCGGTACAGCAGTTAGGAGCAGTGTTTGCGCCGATTAACCTGCGTTCCTCAATCGAAGAGATATTGTACTGCGTCAATGATCTGGAGACCCGCTTTATTGTATTTGAATCTGCTAGCAAGCACTTGATCATGAAACAGAAATTCAGTGATCGACCACTTTTTATTGGGCTGGAACACGGCCTTGGCGATATCAATTACGCAGAGCTTGTCGACTCAGGTAACGCTGATGTGCGCCCCTACCCTGTTTCAGATGATGATTTGGCAGTGATTTTATATACATCCGGAACTTCCGGAAAGCCAAAAGGTGTTCCGCGCACCCACCATAACGAATACGCCTCCACCTTGGCACACATCATCCAATCTCACTACCAACTTTATGACCGCACCTTAGGCATGCCGGCATTATCCCATACGATCGGTCTGCGATCCCTGTTGGCGATGACTTTTCTAAACGGCACTTATATCCCATTGCAAGATTTTGATTACGAGAAAGCCTTAAGCACCATCACTGAAGAAAACATTAGCTGTTTATTTTTTACTCCCACAATGTATCACGATTTAGTCATGCATCCAAAGGCAAGGGAAACTGATTTTTCGAAAATAACGTCCATCGTCTATTCAGGTTCACAGATGTCCGAAGAACTGATACAAAAGTGCGATGCGATCATGAGACCACAGTATTTTGTCAATCACTATGGAAGTACGGAAATCTTTACATTCTGCTATTTTCAAGACGTCAGAAAAAAACCAGGTTGTGCAGGTAAACCAGGCATTCACCAGCATATCCGATTGCTAAAGACAGACCTGGATCAAAAGACCATGCCATTTGCCAATATGGAGAAAGGAGAGATCGGAGAGGTTGTGGTCGACATGATTTCGGCGGAAGCATTTAAAGGCTATTGGAACCGTCCGGACGCCACACGCAAAGCAATCAAACAAGGTTGGTATTTTACCGGCGATCTCGGGTACATTGACGACGATAGTGACTTGCACGTGGTAGGTCGCGTAGACGATATGATTCTCTCCGGTGGAGAAAACATCTATCCACAGGAAGTTGAGAGCGTACTCATCGAACACCCACTTGTTCACGAAGCAGTGGTAATCGGGGAAGACGATACTCGTTGGGGCCAAATTG
>JAJZCJ010000011.1 GCA_021846145.1 Bacillota bacterium | reverse complement strand
ATCATACAAATGATAATGTCCCAGCGGGGACGATCACACAGCAGGTGTGTCGACGGGCGCTCGTGAGAAGGTTTTGCCGCGTGTGCGCTGTTTGCGAAATGAAGGAGGGATTCGCGTGGACCAAATTAATCTTTTCCAGGATATTGCGGAGCGGACTGGCGGCGATATCTATCTGGGTGTCGTTGGCCCCGTAAGGACTGGAAAATCAACGTTTATCAAAAAATTTATGGAGTTGATCGTTCTTCCTGGTATTCATGATGAGGCGGAACGCGCACGAGCAATAGATGAACTACCACAAAGTGCTGCTGGCCGAACCATCATGACGACAGAACCAAAATTTGTCCCCAATGTAGCCTCGACCATTACGGTAACCGAAGGATTAACCATCGCGGTGCGGCTTGTGGACTGTGTGGGTTACACGGTTCCAGGTGCCAAAGGATACGAAGATGAAAATGGACCAAGGATGGTCACCACACCATGGTTTGATGATCCCATTCCCTTTCAGGATGCAGCAGAGATTGGAACCCGAAAGGTGATTTCTGATCATTCAACGATCGGGCTTGTGCTTACGACTGACGGATCAGTGGCAGAAATTCCACGAGTCAGTTACATCGAAGCAGAAGAACGAGTGGTGATGGAACTCAAGGAGCTTGGGAAACCTTTTGTGATGGTCGTTAATTCCGTTCATCCTTACGATCCGCAGACGCAATCGTTGCGTGCGGAACTTGCTGAACTCTATGACATTCCAGTAGTGGCTCTTTCTTGTGCTACGATGGGAAGAGAAGATATTTATATCGTTTTACGCGAGGCTCTGTTTGAGTTTCCGGTTCGCGAAGTCAATGTGAACTTGCCAGGTTGGGTGATGGTACTTGAATCAGATCATTGGATGCGTAAAAATTTTGAATCAGCGGTGCGCGACACGATTAAAGATATTAAACGACTGCGCGATGTAGATCGTGTAGTGGGGCATTTTAGCGAATTTGAATTTATTTCTAATGCAGCGCTTGCGGGAGTCAACATGGGACAAGGCACAGCCGAAATTGAACTGGAAGCACCTGATATACTTTATGACCAGATTTTAACGGAAGTTGTGGGTGTGGAGATTCGTGGGAAAGATCATTTGCTTAAGCTGATGATGGACTTTACGATAGCCAAGAGAGAGTACGATAAAGTGGCTGATGCGCTGCGTATGGTGAAGTTAACAGGTTACGGAATTGCGCCACCAGTACTTGAAGAAATGACTTTAAATGAGCCTGAATTGATACGCCATGGTTCTAGGTTTGGCGTACGGTTAAAAGCGACCGCTCCATCCATTCACATGATTCGGGTCGATGTGGAATCAGAATTTGCCCCTATCGTTGGCACCGAACGGCAGAGTGAAGAATTAGTACGTTACTTAATGCAAGATTTTGAGGAAAACCCCACAAAAATATGGGATTCAGATATTTTTGGTAAGTCGCTTTCCGCTATCGTGCGGGAAGGGATTTCCGGAAAACTATCGCAAATGCCAGAAAACGCACAGTATAAACTGAAGGAAACATTGCAACGCATCATTAATGAAGGCAGTGGGGGACTAATTGCTATCATCCTTTAATAGGATTCGCAAAGCAGGAATTCTCAACAGTAAAAGCGAAGTAACGATTCACTACTATTCATCATAGGGAGGCCAAATTTAGTGGATCGTTATAATTTTGCTGCTACTGTGGAGCAATACGCCATGCAAAATGGTGAGCAGGTAGCTGTATACATGCACACGCCAAGCGGGGATGACAGTATCTCTTATGCAGAGTTAACTAATGAAGCCGCAAAGGTGCACACGGCTTTGGTGAATCAGGACCTGCAGGCAGAAGATCGGGTGCTGGTGTTATTGACAAGAGGAATTCTCTCCTATGCCATTTATTTAGGATTGAATCGCATGGGTGCGGTGACATTGCCGGCATCAGAGATGCTAAGGGCGGGTGATATTAGTTATCGCGTGCGGCATGCACAAGTCAAGGCAGTGATTACTGCGCCTCATCTGGTTGACGAAGTGAGCACGGCGTTGCAAGATTCTCCGCATGTTAAACGCTTTATTGTAGAAGGTGAGCACGAGGGATTTACCAACTTGCAATCGTTAATGTCCACCATGGATGATGCATCACTGTTGCCACCTGCTGATACAGATGCAGATGATAGAGCGTACATATCATATACATCAGGTACCACAGGAGGGCCTAAAGGCGTCGTACATGTGCACGGATGGGCTAGGGCGCACATTGCAAATGCTGCAACGTATTGGTTTGATGTTCAGCCAGGTGAATGGGCTTGGGCGACAGCTGGACCTGGATGGGCAAAATGGGTATGGAGTCCTTTTACCTCTATTCTGGGCAAAGGAGGCACCGCCTTTGTCTATACAGGCCGTTTTGAACCAGATGTCTTTTTGGATATTCTCGCGCGATACCCAATTGGTCTTTTTTGTTCCACACCGACTGAATATCGTCTGATGGCGAAGTCGCCGGAAATTGAACAATGGCAACCAAAATGTTTGCGTAGCGCAGTAAGTGCAGGGGAACCGCTGAACCGTGAAGTGATTGATATTTTTTATCGACGCAGTCAAGTGATGGTTCGTGACGGTTATGGTCAAACGGAGAATTCGCTGCTTGTTTCTACGCAAGTTGGGATGGAAGTCAAAAAAGGTTCAATGGGCAAACCTTCTCCTCTTCATCAAGTTGCTGTGATTGATGAAGACGGCAATCCCTTGCCAGTAGGGCAGGTGGGTGACATTGCGGTTCATCACTTGGCACCAACGTTGTTTAAGGAGTATTTGTATGATGCAGAGAGAACGGCTAAGGCATATCGCCGCGACTACTATGTAACAGGAGATCTGGGACGATTCGACGAGGATGGATACTTGTGGTTTGAAGGTCGCGCTGATGACATTATTATCAGTGCAGGTTATACGATTGGTCCTTTTGAAGTAGAAGATGCACTGGTTCGTCATGCTGCGGTTGCGGAATGCGCGGCAGTGGCAAGCCCTGACCCTGAAAGAGGGCATATTGTAAAGGCGTTTGTCGTCTTAAAACCAAATGTACAAGGCACAGAAAAACTGATCGAGGAGCTTCAAAATCACGTAAAGACCACCACTGCACCATATAAATATCCTAGAGAAATTGAATTTGTGAGTCAGCTTCCCAAAACCACGAGTGGTAAAATTCGCAGAGTGGAATTACGTACATTAGAGCGTCAGCGTAAGTCATTTCCCGTGGAATAAGCAATAACGTCAGACCTCGCTGTGTTTCGACGCGAAATGAGAACAGACTTGCGAATTTTGTAAAATCATTTGTGCAGTGATGAGCTTGAAATCCAGCGGGAAAATTGGTATACTGAAAAACGCTTGCAAAGCATCGGGATGTAGCGCAGCCTGGTAGCGCGCTACCTTGGGGAGGTAGAGGTCAGGGGTTCGAATCCCCTCATTCCGACCAGTATAATCAGCCTACTTTGCTGGGCTGATTTTTTGTAGTTTGATATACTTATAAAGGAGGATGATTTGCAAATGAACACGGAGGATTATGTGGCAATCAAAGCGAAAGTAAGTGGCGTTCAGGTGATTGGGTTAACGCGTGGTCAAGAGACTAAATTTAATCACCTCGAAAAATTAGATAAAGGAGAAGTGATGCTAGCACAATTTACAGAGTATACATCAGCAATTAAAGTGAGGGGTCCAGCTATTATTTATACAAAACACGGAGTTATTGATACGGAAGAATAGGTACTTATTCTTCAGAGGCTTTTCTGTGTTATAATGAACGCGCCGATTCTTAAGTCATACTTGATTAAGGAGGTGAGACATAAATGACCATAGAACGAGAATCAAATGGACTTGAGAAATTGCTCCACCTTCCAGAATTACAGCAATTTGTTGAAAAAAACATTGCGAATCAGTATTTACGTGATGAATTCATTTTACCTGTTATTTCGCGTTTGCAATTATTCCTAGGGGCTGTAGTGTTATCAAAATCAGGATTGACACAAATGGTTCGCGAACGGATGTTGGCGGCAATGATAATGATTTATCATGGGCTGTCACTACATGAAGAAGTTACTGAAGACCCGACGAACGAAGAAAAAAAACGTCAATTAACAGTTCTTGGCGGTGATTATCTTAGTAGTCTTTTTTATAAATTATTAGCAGATACTGAACACATAGAAATGATTCGTGTTTTTTCTCGCGCCATTGTGCACATTAATGAAGCCAAGACATCACTGCACAGGGCATTATTTGATGGTACTTATAATGAATTCAATTATCTGTCAGATGTGAGAATAATCCATGGGGCATTAATTCAGTCTCTGTGTGATATATTTATTCCGGGAGAACAAACAATTTTATTTATTGATGCCGCATTAGAAGCTAGTGTGTATGATCAGGAGCTGAACAAACACAATGAAGTGAAGGGCAAGACTTTGGCTAATGTCATTTTAGGTAAAGTAATGTCCAATGAAGAAAGGCGTCAGTTCCATGCGCTTACACAGGTGAATGTTGCCACGGAAAAACGATATATGTCACTCCATGTTAAATATGACACATTTTCTCATGTTGTCCAGGGTTTTTATGGTGCGCTCTCTCGGCTTAAAGAGACTTCGATGGATCTCTTTGGGGCAGAGGGATGGGATATCATTGAGCAACTGTTTCATCCATTGGAGTTAGTGGGACATGAAGGTAGGCCATACGTAGAGAGGGGGTAGCTGAGTGGAGGAATTTGGTGCATCTACCAAGGCTGAATTTGTTCATAACGTTTTCTCAAACATTGCAGGACAGTATGACACGATGAACTCTGTACTCAGTTTTTATCAGCATAAGGTATGGCGAGATTTTGCAATGAAAAAAATGAATGTTAGTCGCGGTGCGAGTTGCCTCGATGTTGCAACAGGTACAGGAGACTGGGCGATTGCCTTAGCAGGTGAAGTAGGCGACAAAGGACAAGTCGTGGGTTTAGATTTTTGCGAAGAGATGCTGCAAGTGGCCGAGCCAAAAATTGAGCAAGCTGGAATTAGCAATTATACGAAATTAATGCATGGCAATGCTATGGATCTTCCATTTGAAGATAATACATTTGATTATGTGACTATTGGTTTTGCACTAAGGAACGTGCCTGATGTGTTACAGGTACTAAAAGAAATGACTCGTGTAACGAAACCTGGTGGTATGGTGGTTTCATTAGAACTTTCAAAACCAATGTGGAAACCTTTTCGGGAATTATATTATTTTTATTTTTATAAAATATTGCCAAAAATAGGCAAACTAGTGATAGGCAACGCGGAACCATATGAGTGGCTGCCACGTTCGCTTATTACCTTTCCAGATCGATATAAACTGGCAGAATTATTTCAAGATGCCGGTCTTGATCGAGTCAAACACTATGCGTTAGCTGGTGGAATCAGTGCGTTGCACATTGGATATAAGTCATTGCAATAATAATGCCACACGTGTCGTGTGTGATTGTATTTGTTAAAAGGTGTGAAAATTTTTCGTGAATGTAACTAGTTTATACGCAGATCTTGAGAATGATTTGGCTTTTGTGGAAGCTCAATTACATAATCAGTTGCGCTCCATAGAGCCCGTGTTAGAAGAAATGTCGTTGCATTTATTACAAGCTGGTGGCAAACGATTGCGGCCAGTTTTTGTGTTGTTATCTGGCGCTTTTGGTACTTATGATAAGGATCAGTTGGCAAGAGCTGCCGTTGCACTGGAACTTATTCACATGGCCTCATTGGTGCATGATGATGTCGTCGATAATGCTGATACGCGGCGTGGTAGACCCACTGTGAAAGCAAATTATGGAGCACGTTTAGCAATGTATACAGGGGACTTTATTTTTGCTCAGGCGTTGTCTGTGCTCTCAGAAATATCGGATAAGAATTTTCATAAAAAGTTGTCGAAAGCCATTGAACGCATGTGTGTTGGGGAAATTGAACAGATTCGCGATTTGTATAATTTGGATCAAAGCATGCGCAAATATCTTGTTCGTATTCACCGTAAAACGGCGCTTCTAATTGAAATGTCATGTATGCTTGGGGGAGTGGTATCAGGGGCGAATCCTATATATGTAACTGCGCTTAGACGTTTTGGCTATCATGCAGGAATGGCCTTCCAAATTACAGATGATATTTTAGACTTCACTTCTTCGGGGCAAAAGCTTGGAAAACCGGTAGGAAGTGATTTGAGGCAAGGAAATGTGACGGCACCGACACTTTTTGCACTGATGGATCAAGCAACCGGGCATGAATTGCGTGAGTTGCTCATCACGGCGAAATTTTCGGACGGATTTAATGACCCTGAGCGAATGGAACGTGTGATTCAGCTGATTAGCAGCAGTCAGGGTATTGTCTGTGCTCAAGAATTGGCCGATCGATACTTGCAAAAAGCACATGATGCGTTGATGGCATTGCCAGATACGCACGAACGTAGTATTCTTTCTGCCATGTCAGGTTTTATTGGCAAGCGAGATCATTAGGTTCAATGATTGAAACGTTCGTCAGGTCTTGATACAATGAGACGCAAGTATTATTTTCATTACATATTCAGAAAGAGGTCATGGGTATATGGAAAGAACTTTTGTGATGGTTAAACCTGATGGTGTGCAACGTGGACTGGTGGGAGAAGTGATCCATCGTTTTGAAGTAAAGGGCTTAAAATTAGTTGGTGGAAAACTCATGAGTGTTCGCGTGGATCTTGCGGAAAAACATTACGCAGAGCATAAAGAAAAGCCTTTTTTTGGTGAATTGGTTGCGTTTATTACCTCCTCACCTGTATTTGCGTTTGTACTGGAAGGGGATCATGCGATCACCATCGCACGAAGCATGATGGGAAAAACCAACCCTGTTGATGCACTCCCTGGTACTATACGTGGGGATTATGGAATCAGTATGGGAATGAATCTGATCCACGGCAGTGATTCTCCAGAAAGTGCAGCTCGTGAAATTTCACTTTGGTTTAGTGACGATGAATTGTTGACTTACGAAAAAGTCGTGGAACAATGGATTTAATACAGAATTATGATTGGTTCATCGAGAATTTTCGAAAGATAACGGGAGTCGATTTGGAGAAGTATAAGCGCCCTCAAATGGAGCGGCGCCTAACTGCTCTTTGCACAAAAAGAGGGTTTCATACGTTTGGCGAGTATTTAGATGCAGCCAGCAAGGATGCACGTCTGATGGATGAATTGCTCGATCGCATGACGATTAATGTGTCAGAGTTTTTTCGTAATCGATCCAGATGGGATGCACTGGCACAATTGCTTCCTGCGTTGATTAGAAATAATCACATTAAAGCGTGGAGTGCAGCTTGCAGTACGGGACAAGAGCCTTATACGTTATTGCTCCTGTTAACTAAATATATGTCCCTTTCTGGTGTTTCACTTTTAGCTACCGATATTGACGAACGGGCATTGCGCGTAGCAAAAGAAGGTATTTATTCAGAGGATGAGCTTGAACCGATAGAGAGGGAATTACACAACAAATATTTTCGTGCAGTCACTAGTAATCGTCTACAGGTTGTCGATGAGGTGCGTGCTCGCATTGATTTTAGGAAGCATAATTTGTTAGAGCAAACTTTTGACACTGATTTTGATTTAATTGTTTGTCGAAATGTACTCATTTATTTTACGGATTCCGCCAAAGATATACTTTATCACAAGTTTGCACAGGCGCTTAGACCTGGTGGCATGCTTTTTGTGGGGAGTACAGAACAGATCTTCCATGCGGAAACGTACCACTTGAAGCAGATCCAACCCTTTTTCTATCAAAAATTATAATTGTTAAGGCGTATCTGCCTTGCGTGATGGCGTGGTTTATTGTATAATTTCTAAGCTGCAATGTTGATTTGCGGATGTAGTTCAATGGTAGAGCGTCAGCTTCCCAAGCTGAAAGTTGCGAGTTCGAATCTCGTCATCCGCTCCACGGAAAACCTTGAGAAATCAAGGTTTTTTGCTTGTTTTAGGGGTCAAAATAAGTTTGAATTTTAGGTGTTGGGCACGCGATTGGGCACGAAAAAACGCAAAATAAAAAAGGACTACGATTTTCGTGGATCAAATTGCTCAAGCTGATCGGCTGCTGTACGGCTCACATCGTTTGAAAAGTGGGTATAGAGATCGGCAGTCGTGCCCAATTTTGCATGTCTAAGACGTTCTTGAATCGTCTTCATATCCACACCCTGTTCGCGCAAAAGCATGGCTGCGGTGTGGCGTAAATCATGAAGGCGAATCTTCGGCAAATCCGGATGAGCGGCCAAAAATTTTTGCCATTTTTGCGTTGGCGTGTTCGGGTAATAAGGCCGCCCATCTTCCGCGCAAAATACATATTCTTTATAACCACCTGCCCATTTATCGCTTAGTTGGGCACGATTATGCGTCCACTGGGCACGATATGAAGTGAGTTCGGACATGTACCAACTTGGCATGGGCACGAATCCCTCTGAGGTTTCGGTTTTCAAAGGCGCTTCTCGTGTGACCCCGGCCTCATCAACGGAAATTTGTTTTCTCACATAGATACCACCAGCCGTAAAATCCATGTCTGACCACTCCACGGCGAGTAGTTCACCCCTTCTGAATCCCCCTAATACCAAACCCAAAAAATATAATTTCCAGTTTACAGGTAATTCAAGCAAGGCTAAAATAAGTTCCCGCGTTTCGTCGGGCGTGTAGGCGCGTTTCGTCTGGTGTAGTGCTTTCTTTTCTGACTTCGTTACGGTTGGTCGATCCACGCCATTCATGGGGTTCGTGGTGATGATTTTCCATTTCTCAGCAGCGTCTAGCAGTGATTTTAGGGCTTTATAGACGTTCATGATAGAGGAGTGAGATAACGGCTTGTCCGAACCGGATAGGCGTCCCTGTGGGCTTTGCAGGCGTGTTAGGAAGGTCACGATGTGCATAGTACGGATTTTTTTTAGCTCTAAATGGCCGAATGCAGGTAGAAGGTGCGACGAAATGATGTACATGTAGTTTCTTCGCGTGTATTCGCCTAAATTTTGGTCAGCATAATTGGCTTTCCAGACCTGCACAAAATCGGAGAAAGTAGTTTTCTCAGGCTTAATAAACTGGCCGGCCTCAATTTCTTGCTGAAATTTTACGAGTTCGACAGCTAAAAAGGCATCCAGTTTTCTTTTGGATTTAAGCAAACTCTCATCATCAATTCGGATGGTTTTTCTGTGCTGGATCTGCTTGCCTTGGGCGTTGTAACCGCTGTCAATGCGTAATCTGTACGAGTTAGGGCCGCGCTTTTCAATGTTGGGCATGGTTAAAACCACCATTTGTAGTGGATTTTGTCCCATATATCTAGCAGAAGACTCTTTAGTTTTTCGTCGGCCTTTACGTATTCTTCAAATAGCTTTAATGCTCGTGGATCGTTGTTAATTAGATCCACTATCTCATTTGATTTGTCGATGTTTAACTCAATACGTTCGCCAAAAGGGTTGAATTGATCGAAGTCAAAAAATGTATATCCAGCGGCGCTAAAAATATCTTCTAACGATTGCTCTAAAATTAATGCTATTTTGAAAATTAAAGTCGAATCAGAAATTGCTTTGCCAGTCTTGATTCGGTTACCAATATCCTCAAAAGTAACTTCCAGCAGATTGGCGAATTCCATATCAGTTAATTTTTTAGTTTCAAGCCCATGGTTCAAGAAAGCAATCCATTCGTCAAGATCGTGTTCTGCCGAATATTCATTTACACCAAATAGATCATCAACAGATTTCCCTAAAAAGGAAGCAAGTGTTTCCACGTGTTTTCTGGTTGGAATAATAGGTTCTTCAATTTCTCTGTATACAGTTTCGTACAGCGCCAATTGCGATAAAGAAATGGAGGTGGATTCGGATAAATATTCTATAGATACGCCTAACGATTCTCTAAGATCGTGAACATTTTTACCAAAATCTCTAGAAATCCTTCTGATAAATTTATACCTGCTTACTTCGTCAAGTTTCAATAACCGACTCGATCTATTCTTTTTCAATGCAGTAGAAAATGAAGCAGAGCAGTTCTCGTCTGATGCTAAATCATCCAATTTGATTCCAAAAAAAGAAGCTAATTTTATTGCTTTATCCAGCGAAGGTTGCTTTGCTCCTGTTTCGTAGTCAGTAATAATCCTCGGAGAAACCCCAAGATGTTCGGCTACATCTCCCCTGGAAAGTCCATAGCATTTACGCAAAGTACGTAAACAAGCACCGTTCAAAATATCAAACCACCTTAAAAAATAGTGATGAAAACTATTAATAAAAAACTCGCACTTGCAAAGGAACCGCAAGTACCCTATAATCGATTTAGAAGGTTATCGAGGAACCCAAGGTTCCTATTATTGATGAAGGGAGTAGATGGTATGAGATCTAAGCTAAGATCTATTCGGTTAGAACTAGGTATGACGCGACGTGAAGTTGCGGCAAAAATAGGCGTTACAGTACGTCAATACGGCAATATTGAAACTGGAAAACGCAATCCCTCTAAAAAAGTAATAGATCAACTCGAAGATTTATTTGGTATTCCACAGAGGGTACTACTTGTTCCTGATTGTACATCAAATTCAAATGAAAAGGAATCCGCATAAAAGGAGGGCAATCACAGTGGAGATCATCACGATCACGCCAGACGCGCTACGGCAACTAATACGTGAAGAAATCACCGCCGCGCTCCAATCAGCAGCGGCAAGCGCAGCAGGCAACGACGATGTGATGACATTGAGTGAGGCGCGGGACATGTTGCGAGTAAGTGACAGCACGATGAGGCGAATGGTTAGGCAACATGAGATACCGTCGTTCAGCGTTCATTCTCGAATTTACTTGCGCAGGTCGGACGTGAATGAATGGATGCGGGAACAGATCGAGGCGGTGTAGGAAAGCAAAAAGCCGACTGCTTGGGGGCTGCCGGCTCGTAATGAATGATTTCGTTTCAATTCCCCTTTGGGTGTAACACCGTCTGCGCTGGTAACGCAGGCAAAAAAAGAAAGTGCTCCAATCAATCAAATTGAAAGGAAGTGTTCTCTTATGCAACATAAATATAGCACAGCGCGTAATAAATTTCAACAAGAAATTTCTTCAGATTCTACCCAAATTAGCGGTACGAGTGGGTTTGATGATACGCTATGGATTCATGCGACAAAAAACAATCAGTGCCCAATTTGCAACCACGACGACTGGTGTCAACACACGGACGATGAAACAGTCTATCACTGCCATCGCCCACCAACTACATACCAATTTTACAAGCTGTATGAAATTCCTGGTGTGGGGGATATGCTGTCCGTGCCCGTAAAAAACGACCCGACCAGCATGGTGTTTGTGTTGGCAACAGCAAATAGGCGCAACCGGATCGCGCAGATTAGCAGTATCACCACGCCGGACACGCAGAAGCGCAGCGTGACGGATAAGGTAGTGGTGAACGAGTGGCTGCGGTTAATCGCTTCGATGGGTACACCGCTTATGGAAAAAGAACTCGACTATCTAGCTAACAAACACGGTATGACAGCAGAGGATGCAGAAGCGGTACACGCATATGTCCAAGACGGATACGCGCTTTCGAGGATCAATGGGTACATTCGTGAGCATCAAGTGGAAGCAAAAGGAATGCCCGGCACACGAATCACAAAGTCGGGGCGCGTGGTCTGGAATAATCAGCAATACGGCATCATGTTTCCACTTATGGATGTGGACAGCCGCTATCAGTCTATGCAGTTGCGCGTGTTGAATGCGAATGGATCAGACAAGTACAAAGTGCTAATTGACGCTGAGAAGGTTGGTCAATCTGGCTATTCGATTATGTATAATCCGGCAGGCAATATTGATGTTTGCTTAGTGACAGAAGGCATTCAGAAGACGCAGAAAGGTATGAAACGACTTGGCTACAAATATGGTATCGCTATAACTGGTATCACCAAGAAAGCCCAAGCAGTTGAAGCGGCGATTGCGCTAATTAAAGAACATTATGTACAAGAATTTCATATCGCGTTTGACCATGAGATTGACAAAAAGCAAGAAGCAAACGTGCGCATGCTCGAAAGTGGACTGGCTGATCAACTGACTCTCATCGCGTCAACGGTCTTCCGGCTTGATTGGGATGCACGTATCGGCAAAGGTCTTGATGATTTGCTGCTCGCGAATGGTGGTCTTGTGCGCTACGAGCATGTGCGATCAGAAAAGGTGCAAGCAGTACAGCCGATTATCGATTATTTGGCTGACACGAAGCAAAAAAATACGATCAGTCGGATGGTACTAGCTCAAGGCAGGACAACGCTGACGGACTGGATCATACAGCATGGGCCAGGGCACGTGTATAGCGGTGTTGCTCTCAACCGCAGCGATGCTGGATTGGGAAAAACACGCGCAATCATCTTTATGTTATTAGAAGCAATCAAAGCAGGAAATAGTGAGCGCGTGTTAATTCTGTTCGACGACCTTGCACGGATGGAAGAGTTTAGGGTGATGATTGGGTTGGTTTTGAATGACCACGATGCAAAAAAAGTGCTGGACGAACTGGCGGTGGTCAAAGGCAGGAACGAGAAAAACTGTGATAGTAAGATGTACTACGAGAAAGTACAGCCATTGCAGGAGAAGGGACGAAATGTAAGTCGATACGCTTGTGGAGGATGCGCATTAGCGAAAGAATGCGCGTATTACAAGCAGTTTCCGGTTGCGCAGGCAGCGACATACGTGCAAGCGACACACGCAAATATGAGCTATCTCGTGAATGGTTACGCAAATAATGAAAAACTACCAATTGGAGAGTTTGACCACATCATAAGCGACGAAAACCCGATTGTGATGCTGTACAGTACAAACGATTGGACTGTGGCAAGGCTTCAGGCAAAATCAAATTACTTACAAGTGTTGCTTGAAGAAGGTAAACTCGAAGAGGCGAAACAAGCTAGATTAGCAGAATTAGGCGAAAATGATGAAACAGAACGGGTTTTGCTAAATGAATTTACGCGTGAAATGGTACAGGAAGTGAAGTGTGCAATAGATACATTAAGTGCACTACTACTTAAACATTCAGCAAAAAAAGAATACTCATTGTTGATCCCTGAACGCGATTTTATTCAAAAATTGATCCGTAAAGTTGGGTTGAGAACATTCAAAATCGCCATAGAATTTGTGCGTGAGCAAACAAACATCCTAGGCGAAGTGGAAATACTAGAAACCAAGCCGAATAGTATGACAGGTCGTGTGGAGGCAATTGGACTAAGTGTATTATTCCGTGCGCTTAATTCAGCACTGAAAGGCACAGCAAATGCGCGTCATCGGGCATTCATCACCAAGCAAGGGATCGTGAAAGATGAGGATGACGTGAACAGTGTGATCAAGTTAGTAGTAGGGGTACGGAACGATCAACTGATAGCACGACTGGAGCAGCAACGCGCAGTTGTACTCGATGCAACAGCAAATGTGGAACTATACCGTAAATTGTTCCAAAACTTCGACTATACCGATATACGCGTTCATCCTGTCCGCGATGATCATAGAATGATCGCGGCACTTGGTTTTTCACGCTCGATGTGGGCGATGAGAAAGAGAGTTACCACACAGAATATGCGCGAATTTATTGAGCAGCAACGGCTTAGTGCTACCGATACCGCGTTGATAACAACAAAAGCGATGCACGATAACATGATAGACGATCCGTTTTTTTCGGGGTATGCGACGGAACACTATGGAGCCGGTGCGCGTGGGTCCAATCAGCTTGAAAATCACAGGAACTACGTTGTAACTGCATACGCTCAAAATTTACTAGCCAAAGCAATAGAGTACCAGGTATTGACTGGGGAAGTGTTTTCTATCTGTGAGAAAGAAGAAGACATCATTGATTACGTTACGGGAAACACACGCAAACGCCGTCTGACCGGACATAAGGGGTTTGATGCGTACTACATGGAGGAAATAAAAGGAGAACTTTACCAAGCCGTCATGCGCTCTCGGCTCATCAATCGTGACGTGCCAATTACGATATATTACCTTGGTGATCCGATGATGTGGCCGGATGAATTGCCACCACTTCAAGAGAAAATGAAGTTTGTGTCCACCGGGAAAAGCAGACAAACAAGTAAAATAAACAAAGCTGCCAGTATTAACAAAGTCGAGAAAATGAGCAAAGCCGCACAAGTTTTGATGGATCGTTACAAGTCTGAAACAGTCAACGTAATGGACTATATTAGAGATAATGGACTTATAATGAAAGTAGCTGAAGAACTGTCTGAATTGGTCGAACGCGACGTAAAAACAGTAGCCGCATGGTTCCAAGACGACACCTTTTTACGGATTTTGGCGGCAATGGGTATCACAGAAAACACTAAAACAAGGGCACACGTCGCGAAACGGGCGGTACGAGTCACGATGAGTCGCATGATGAAGCTGGCTGGCATGATCGATGACGAAAAAGCAATACTAGACCAACTAGCACACGGGTACAAGCGTGGAACGATGAAGCACAGACGAACGTAACAAGTCAACCGAGCGTCACCAATATTTATCTAAGAAAACAGGATGGACAAGCCAACCTGTGATTTGCTGCGTTCTACAACGCCTGATTGGATAAAAAAGAAATTTGTCGATAAAAGGGGAAGCATGACGAATGTTATATATTGGTGTATTGGAAATCTATTGGTTGTTTGATATGTATATGAAACTGGTAATTCTGAATCGGATAATAGCCATGTTATATAGCCTGCGATCGAGAATCACGTAAACCTACTGTTTTGCAAGTGAAACACACTGCTGAGAATAAAACTAATTTATCAGTGTTAACGAATGAACTTTTGGCACTTCTCGTTCCTAAACTGATCACATGTTAGATGTGATCAGTTTAAAAATCGCTATATGAATTGTGTTTCCATCACAGTGTATTCACAGTGAATAAAAATTACCATTTGCAAAGATAAATTGTACGAAGAAAAAAGGTTAACAACTGAGCCATCGAAGTAAAAAAAGAAGGGGAAACAGTAATCATGTGCCAGCGGTAGGCATGTTATGGTGAGGACAGTGAATACACAAGCACACAAGGAGAAGAAAAGGGGCGAACGGAATGAGTACCATATTCATGATCGCATTTTTCATCGCTTTGATCATTGTTCCGATTGACGAACTGCTTACATGGGTTCACCATGCCTACGGCGCAACGGCTTATGGGGCGATGTTCACCATTATCATCTTAGCCGCGATTGGTGGGATCGTGTTCGTCCTGACTTCTCTATTTGGCGAACCGAAAGCATCAAGCCCACGGCAACAGCGTCGTTCATTTGCGAAAAACAACTTTCAGGGCGCACCTAATTTGATGACACGGTTTCCAGACTATGAAAAAATCTATGTTCACGCTCATCAGGTGTTGGATTTTCTCGTTCGCAAGTATGGGTGGAGCGGGTCACCGTGGGAGTGGAGCGCGGAGGTGCTGTTGCAACGTTTAACCAGTATTCCGCACAACTACAAAGTGGATAAATGGCATCAGAGGTATCGGTCGTTGGATCAGGTGTTTACTCGCTCGTTTCTTGATCAAGAGTGGAACTGGGTCACGCCAGAGGATCAACAACTCCTTAAAAGCACCTTGCATCGTGTATGGGTGGCGTATTCGTGGTATACCTGCGGAATGTATGATAGCGTGAAAAGTTATGATTTTTACCAACTTCAAGCCATCTATCGTGGACTTTCCGCACGGCAATTGCAAACCGCAGAAGCCGCCATGCAACGCTTTGTTGATGCCGCAAAAGAACTGGTTTAACTAAAGGAACGGCGATTGGCAATGGATGAAGAAATGACACCCCAACAAGCGGCCTATTTTGAGGAAGATTCGCTATTTATCAATGCCGCATTAACGGTGGCACCACCACCTGTACTCAATGAGAAAGAAGGGATCACGAATGGTTGATTTGATGAGCAGTCCAGGGGAACGGCATCGGCAGGAAAAACAGCATCAAGCAGACGTACAAGCGCTGGCGATTACACAAGAAGCATATGAGTTCGCTCGTATGCAGGTCGTGGATGAAATCGCTCAGTTCCTTTCATCGAAAAATTCGTCTAGTTGGGGGATTAACGTCATGCAAGCACTGAAAAACGTCGAATCCGATTGGTATGCGGCGAGAAATAATGAGGTAGAACGCGCAAAAGTACCGCTATTTTGGGAGTTGTTTGTGCGTGGTCATGCCGCTTCTGTGCGGCGTTATGTTATTTTAGCCACGACGAATGCGGAAATCAAACCGTACAACAAGATGCTGGTAGACTTGCGTCAGCAATATGTACAAGTGGAGTGGGGACGAGGGGGAGAGTAGCGGCAAGCGGTATAGGCTAACACCATTTAGTATTCCTCATTGCCATATCACAACGGTGGCTTCTCCCCTTCGCACGATGGACGACTTGCATTAGAAAATCACGTACCCACAGCAGCACATTCGTTACATTCATTCGCGCTTGCCCCGCCACTTACCATGACATTCGTTTGTCCCTTACTCGCCAAGTTCCCTCATGACATCATCATCACAATCACTAGCGCTGGATGGCAGGACGATTATTTTCTGCTCTATTTTTGTTTATGGTTGCCATGATGGGGCAGTACACTCGCAAAAAATAGGGTGGAAAATCGCTCATATGCGCCATTTCACCATGGGATAATCAAGTCATCAAGGAACCAATGAGGAGGTTATATTGATGAGCACCAAGGAGGCAAACTTAGCACAACGGGTGGGAGAAATACTGTACGCACGTGATCAGGAAAGCGGACATCTGCATCGCTGCGTCGCATGTGGAGAGATTCGTGGGTTTGTGTCCCCTAACACGGAAATCTGTGCCAAATGTGATGCATCGCTACAGCATGCCGATGAGGCTGGGAGTGAACGCATTTCATGAGTGAGTGGGGACGAGTGACACCGCTTGACAATAAAAATGCAAAAGGAGTGCGAGATCATGCGTAGAGAACCAACGGCGTCTGCAGTCTGCGTCACAGAACATTTTGCTCAGCAATTAGGGTATATCAGTATGTACGATATGCTCTATCACAGCCGCGAAGTGTGGGTGGAAACACAGCAAACACGAGTGGGATTTGTGGTGGAGACGGCGTATAGTCACATCCCCTTTCCTGAATCGCAGTTTTTGTTTTTTGACCCGACCCTTGAGGACGGAGTGGAATTTTTCACGGATGAAGCGGAAATGCAGGAAGTGCTCGAGGAACGGTTTGGCTCCTGTGTGGTGCGGAAGATTCAATAGCATTTTTATTCTGCGATGCTTGGCGGCCTGCAACTTATCGTCAAACTTCTCTCGCTTGTTAGAACGCTCTACCGTCGTTATTCGTTTACAGATGCGGTGCCAGAGAGGTCAAGCAGTCAGTACTTTTCAATGAATGGCTCATGGGCGACTAATACCACGATGCCACTGGAATAATGAAGGCGTCACTGATCAAGACAAACGATTGGCAGCATCTAGTGACTAGGTGTGAACTATTTATCGCTTATAATACAAATGTAAAAGGGGCTCTTCATGTGTTTCAGGCAGCTCTGGAGGTCGGCGTAGAAAAGATTATTCACACCTTAACTAGCGAAGTCTACGATACAGCACAATTTGTACCTATCGTGGAAGATTATCCATTACAGGTCAATCTCCTTATGCCGCAACAAAAATTGCTGTCGATCAGTTGGCTATGTCCTATTTTCCCTTGTTTGGTACACCTAGGGCGATTATTTGTCCCTTCGACACATATGGTTTCAAGGCAATCGCTGCGGGTCGTTAACCCACCGTCATTACGCAAATTTCTAATAATGGAATGTAGCGGAGTGTTTGTCGACTTACATCTTTCGTTTGTGGAAGAATTATCCGAAAAAAATGGGAGTCGTTAAAGAATTTGCATGTTGAATATTAGCAGTTGGCTATTATATTCTCATGTTCGTATTTTTTGTGAATAAGAAACTTCTAATATGTGACTAGATAACGACTTGATCCAATTGATGGTTGTGCAATATTACAGAACGATCACAATAAATGTGAGACTAGTAGATATAAAAAATCAGGAGGAATAATCAATGAAAAACGTAACAAAATGGATGACGGCACTTTCTGCCACTGCCATGCTAGCGGGTACGCTCGTGTCTGGAGTTCCTGCATTTGCGCATGCCAAACCAGCTGCCAAAAAAGTGGCGGCACCAGTTGTGGTGACCACAAGCATTATCACAGGAAAAATGGATCATAAAAAAGGCTGGCCAAAATATACGCCATCTGTATTCCATGTACCTGCCGGCAAAACCATCAAATTGATCATTCACAGCTACGATGATGGTAACGCACCGATTACCCCTAACTATACCAAAGTTGAGAACACCGTTGGTGGCGTGGAATGGGTAGATGGCAAGAAATTCACTAGCTTTAAAGCTGCTGATGTCGCTCACACTATGACCATCATGGAAGGTACCAAAACGATTAACATCGTAGTGCCTGTTCGTACAGCGAAAGAGAAATTCGTGACTGTCACCGCAGAATTCACGTTCCCAAAAGCGGGATCTTTCGGCTGGCAGTGTGAAGCCGCTTGTGGAACTGGTTCTAGCGGTTGGATGGGTCCGATGATGACCAATGGTTGGATGAAGGGTACCTGGATTGTTGCGAAATAATTGATCACTTGATCGTTAATGCAACCGCGAAGAGAGATGTGTCTTACTCTTTGCGGTTGTATTTTTATTTGTATGGACACATGATCTAGGAGCCGATTATTTCGACCTACGGCGCAAGGAACGAACCGTCAACACATCGGTAAAGAAGCTGGAGAGTCTCGGATATACGGTCACTATCACACCTGTCGCCTAATGTGAGATGGTCTGCTCAAAAAAAGCTGACTTACAAAAACATGTAGGTCAACTTAGGTGTGCGTAAGTTTCTGTTTTCAATGCAGTTTGTTTTCTGGGTAGAATTGCAACGTCTCATTGCACAGTGATACTTACAGCGTTTGCAGTATCGACGGTGCCATTGCTTAAAATGGGGGTGATCACTAACGTGTTTCCGAGAGCCGCGCCAGCCACAATGACATCTGTTTGCAGGGCACTGGCAGAGACTGATTCATTTACCGCGGAATTACTTGAATTCGTAATGGTGACAGAGGTTACGCCCGTTGTAGGGACACCCGTCACCAGTGTGCCGCTAGTTGTATACGTTGCGGTCGGCAACGTAGTGAAATCGGGGTTGTTCGATGCGATGTCAAGCGTCGAAGTGGCTGCACCTGCCTTGTTGTCATATTGCCTCATGAGTTGCATGTATTGTGTTGCGGTAGATTGAAATTGTTTCACCATTTGATTGATATTGCTTGGAATCGACGATTCTGCAGTTTGCAAAGAGGTCAATGCGTTTTGATACGAAGTTTGCGCCGCTTGGATTTTTGTGGCGAGTATGGGTAGTGTTAATGTTTGAGTTTTCGCTAATTCTTGGCGCAATGTACTAGCCTGCTGTACTAACGTATTCAAGTTTTGCAGCAGGACGTTGGGCGTCGTATTGCCGTTCAAATTTTGTGCATCCGTTTGCAAAGCGGCTAAGTCCGTTATTTCCGTCGGGGTTAAGTCGACGGTGGTCGTTGGGAATATGTTTGACGTCGTCTGATACACTGTGATCAATGGATTGACTTGTGCAGTTTCGTTGGTGATGAGAGTCAGTATTTGAGTGACCGTATAGGTACTTGTCATCGAATGGTTGGTCTTGCTGTTCTGCCCATTTTCATTGTGAAAATGGTGTTGTTGCGCCATAGCTGTTAAAGGACTGGCCATCAATATAAGCGTTGCCCCCGCGGTAAGTAGCCCTTTCGCTGACGTTAACTTCATTGATATGTCCCTTCTCCCTTCACTATTCTGAGCCATTATTATTTCATCTTGCAAAAAGTCACTGAAAAATTGTTTGAAAATAGACGGTGAGCACGTCCGTTCATAAAAATGATTGCAAAGGACTTAAATTACGGTATAGCTAGACTTATCAATTTTGCGTTATTTTTGCAATGGCGGACTAACACAATAATAGTGAGATACACGAAAGATATCCGCTAATAAGTTTGGTTCAACCTTCTAGCATTTGCATTTCTAAATTTGAGTCACGCTAGTTGGTTGAATGTATAATTCGGATTTGATTGACTTGCGTTCACATTCGCCAACTGAGTATTGCCTTTCCTTGCGGAGTCAATGTTGTTCATCATATCTGCAGTGCCACTTTGCGAATAACCACTTGCTCCCGTCACGGTTGTGATCGTCGGTTGTGATTGTCTTTGGATGGAAGCTGAATGAAAAGAATGCTGGGTACTAGATAGTGAACCGATATTCATTCGATCATCTCCTAATATCATGATTTTTTTCGAGTACCGTATCAAATCGCCTGTTCTTCTTTTGTTAACGGATGATCTCAAAAAAATAGTGATTATTCATTACAGTAATTTTTAAATCGCAGGTGCCTCCTTCATTATCATGGAGTGTAATGCTATCTTTGCCAACCAACTCCCCAAGCAACCAATAAATTCGATAAAAGTTACTAGGAAATGCAAGAATAGATGACAAGTTGTAGTCGACGGTATAATGATGCTGCTCTACGAAGTGAAAAAATTCCACGATAGATAGTTTCATTGATTTCAACGTATCGACCTTCTTACTCTCCCTTAATAGTAGTTAAAAATAATAATTTACACTAATATCCCACATATGTAATTGCCATCTGTGCAGGTCATAGCGGGGAAATTAAAGATAGGCGATACAGCGATGCAGTGTGCGATTACTATATTCCCCAGTGTTCTAGTCGATTATCGTATGGCCTGCTGAAATTTTCCTGTAAATCATGATGATGTTCTAACAAATTGAGCAATGCTTGAATCACATTGTCCCTCTTGCCGTTCAGGTATTTCGGTACCATGAATGTCTACTACCTTGACGGTATATTTAAAAATAATAATCTTAATTTTACTGTTGTATTAAGTAGGACCCATCCATATTGTGCAGGGAAACTAACGGGAGTGAAGGAGGATATTCATCGAAAATTCAAGGAGATTTACAGCGTGACTGTGTAAAAGTAAAGTGATCTTACACGTTAAAAGAGGAAAATTTATGAAGTATAAGTCCATCACAGTCAGCATGGCTACGATTAGCTTGATCGGCATGATCAGTACTACCAGTGCATTCGCGGCTACCAAAACAACGTCTACCACCCCTCCGTCGTTTCCTCATCATGGGTTTGGGCACGGTGCTGGGTCAGGACTTGGATTCATGGGATCGTTGCCCACTATTCTGAAACTCAGTTCAACAACACTACAAGCGGATTTAAAAAGTGGGAAAAGTATTTTGCAAATCGCACAGAAGCAAGGAATTTCAGAGAAAGCACTGATTTCTGACATGGAAAAGGATGATCAAGCGCAACTAGGGAAACTGGTGGCCAGTAAAAAAATCACGGCGGCAAAAGAAAAACAAATAATTCAGCAATATGACAGTCATATTTCAAAAATGATTACGAATACACGAAAAGCCAAATAACTTTTCAACCACCCGACAATGATCCGAACGAGCCAGATGCCTTCTGTGAATGTAACGAACGGATCAGTTGATCGGTGTGGCAAGAAATGATCCATCTCTTGATAAGAACGGCGATGAATCTAAAGCAGTCACCAAAAGATGGTGACACGAAGCGTTGTGTTTACCAACGGGGGAAGAGAGGACAATGGCGAATGGGGATCTCCACTTTTTTCGGTCTCAATGTGGGCATGTCCGCACTGGACATGGCGCAGCAAGCGGAAGCTGTTATTTCCAATAATATTGCGAATTCCAATACCCCAGGCTATGTTCAAGAGTCTGCGGTATTGCAAGAAACAGATCCTTATCCGCCATTGCCTTCGACCAACGCCCCGATTATGGGTGGTCAACTAGGACAAGGAGTGCAGGTGGCACAGGTGCAACGCCTGACCAGCGTATTTTTAAATCAACAGGATAGAACGAATCAGAGTACATCCAATATGTACGACACACTTGCACAGAATTTGACACAAATAGAGCAGATCATCAATGAACCGAGTTCACAGAGTCTGCAAAGTGCGTTAGATAATTTTTTCGGTTCATGGCAAACATTATCGACGTCGCCATCTAGTATCCCGGCGCGACAATCGGTGATCTCGGAAGGGCAAACGCTAGGGCAAACGTTCCAGACGGTTACTACCCAGTTAGAGGACATGCAGTCGAATCTGACAGGCACGGTGCAAAATCAACTACAAGAATTAAATCAATATGCACAGCAAGTAGCGACGCTCAATCAGCAAATTATCGGCATCAACAACATGAATCAAAGTGGGCAACCGTTAGTAGAAAGTCCGAATCAGCTAGAGGATCAACGCGGAAACATATTGGATGAAATGGCACAACTAGCTAACATTTCTTATACGCAAAACAGCGATGGTTCGATTTCGGTGAGTATCGGGTCGGGAACGTCGGTGCCAGGCAACATTCCGCTGGTAAGTGAGACGACATTTTACACGTTGAATACCATGAGTGCGCTTCCAGCGACCATGTCTAGCTTTATCGTATCTGGCACTGGGTCTGCGTTTGCGGCAGTGACGAGTGCCGCCTATTCAGGAACACTGACTGGGGGCACTGGTACTGGTACACCACTTGACATCAACTTGCAATATGTCAGTGGTGGGCAAATTGCGGGCAATGTTCAAAGTTTGGATGAAGCGAATCAAGTGTTGGCACAAATGGATAGTTTTTTAAGCTCGTTGGCCACCCAAGTCAATGCCATCCAGACAGGTACGAGCGCCTATGCACTCGGCGCGATGACGCCGAGTACCATCAGTTTTTTTACACTTGCCACGACTTCTGCTAACAATGTGATTTTGCAGGTCAATTCGGCGCTGATGCCTCAGGATATTGCGGCCGCTACAGGTGCCAATCTACCCGGGGACAACAGCAACGCACTGCTGATGGTGAACAATGTGTGGAACGGTGATCCGACCACCTCGACAACATACGGATATGCCAGTTTAGCGAACAACCAAACGATACCGATGACGTCGAGCACGAATACCACCTTTGATGGGATGCTGACCAGCTACGTGTCGCAACTTGGCATTGCTTCTGCGGCGGCTAATTCGAACCAACAGACTGCCGATGCACTGTCCCAGCATCTTCAAGTTTGCGACAATCGGTGTCAGGAGTGGATTTAAATGAACAAGCTGCGCAAATGGTAGAATACCAGAATCTCTACAGTGCAGCGGCAAAGTTTATCAGCATCGTCGACTCCATGTTACAAACAGCTATCGATATGATCTCCTAACCGGAAGAATTAAGTGGGGGAATACGCCATGCGCGTCACACAAAATATGATGTCTCAACAGTT
>JAJZCJ010000010.1 GCA_021846145.1 Bacillota bacterium | reverse complement strand
CTGCTCCGGTAGTGTCAATAGGTTTGACTTGAAATGCGGGCTGATACACGACCTCCCCTGATACACCATTTATGAATACTGCTCCATTTTCCCCTAAAGTAATTAAGACTTCATTACAACCCCGCCTAATAATTTGCCAAGCAGCCTGTATGGCATCTTGTTGGTTCTTGATATTGGTTCCACTTAGAAATGACGCTTCATGACGATTTAATACCATTGTATCAATTAATTGATAAAATTGATCAGGCAAATCAATAATGGGAGAAGGGTTCATATATGTATGCAGCTTTAATGAATGTGCAATTATTAAGGATTGTAATGTTGCTGATAATGGAATTTCATTTTGCAGCAAAAGAACTTGGCTGTCTTGAAAAGCATGATATGTGTTTTGAATATCTTGCGCAGTTAATTCGCCATTTGCACCTGAATATACAGCAATGCTGTTTTCACCTCGACTATCTACCTGAATCATCGCCAATCCAGTTGATACATCAGGTTTAATAATTATATCAGTTACATCAACACCTAATTCCTGTAAACTGTCCATTAATTCCTTCCCGAATACGTCTGTGCCTACTGCTCCCAAGATTCTTGTTCTTGCCCCTGCCTTCGACGAGGCAACCGCCTGATTAGCCCCTTTCCCCCCCGAATTCATGTTGAACTTCGAACCCATGATTGTTTCTCCTGGTTTTGCAATTGAAGAAACATCAAGCACACAATCCATATTAAGACTTCCCACCACAAGCACGCCTGACATCTTAACCTTCCCCTCATTCACAAAATACGGGGAGCCAGACGGCCCCCCGAAACTTAGTGCCAATATCTTAAAAACCCTTAAATTTAGTGTTTTTTTGTACAAGTTGAAGTGGAGAATTGACATTTGCAGATACTTTTTGATGTTTGGTTAATTTTACAGCATACAATACACCAAGCATCCCCTCACGAGTAGGTTGTTGTGCAATATCCGCATACATTAACCCTTTATGGACATCACTGACCGCTTCCTGTTCTCCATCAATGCCCACAATGGCGATACCTTTTTTATTGCTTTGCTGAATAGCCTTTAGTGCACCGAGCGCCATTTCATCATTTTGTGCAAAAACACCCTGTATGTTGGAATGGGCTTGAAGAATGTTCTCCATTACATTGAGCGCTGTGCTACGGTCAAAATTAGCTGTTTGACGCGCTACCACATGAATCCCTTTTGCTTTTTTAATTTCTTGATCAAATCCCTTTTCACGATCACGCTCTGCGGATGTTCCAATAATCCCTTGCAGTTCCACCACATTGCCCTTTCCATGCAGCGCTTTGATGAGCTGATCGGCAGCCATTTTACCGGCAATGACACTATTTGAGGCAATATATACACTTACGCGACCAGATGTCACACTGCGATCGAGCGTAATCACTGGAATGTTGGCTTTGTTGGCCATTTTTACAGCAGCAGATAATCCCTGACTGTCTGCCGGATTCAAGATAATGGCACTCACTTTCTGTTGAATTAAATCCTGTACCTGATTTAGTTGTGTCGATACATCATTATTGGCATCATCAACAATAACGTTCACACCAAGCTTTTTAGACTCTTGCAGTACCCCGCTTCTCATTGCCACAAAAAAGGGATTATTCAGTGTAGAGACTGCAAATCCAATCTTGATCGGAGCTGATGTGTGTTTGGTTGCAGCAAATGTGGTGCCACCTGATCCTGCAATACTTAAGGCCATGAATGCACTTGCACCCAATGACACACCAATTCGGGCAAAGCGCTTGCTGATTGAACTTTCTTTCTTCATCATTAATAAATCCCCCTTAGGAATATAGACTAAAATACTTTTGAGATGGGTAAACCCCTTATCTCCGAGGTGATTTCTTCCGGTCAAGCATGATGGCAAGAAGAATAATCACACCTTTAACAGCATCTTGATAAAATGAATTTACATTCAAGATGTTCAGCCCGTTGTTAATCACACCAAGAATCAGTGCGCCTATCAACGTGCCAAGGAGTGTCCCCTCACCGCCAAATAAACTAGTACCTCCTAGAACAACGGCAGTAATTGCATCGAGTTCATAGCCAGTACCCGCTGTTGGCTCAGCGGTGCTTAACCGAGAAGTAAGAATTAACCCAGCCAGTGCCGCAAGGACACCGCTAATGACATACACCAGCACAAGATATCGCCGAACAGGAACCCCCGCTAAATAGGCGGCGCTTTCATTCCCACCTAAGGCATAAATGCGGCGTCCTGTGGTCATTCTTTTTAACACAATCCAAGCTAGTATGAAAACAAGCGCTGTTACCAAAACAGGAATAGGGACACCTAATAATGACCCTGCCCCGAAATTCGAAAAGGAGTTTGGCAAATTAAATATAGGCATGCCCTGTGTATAAATTTGCGTAAGCCCTCGATAAAGAGTCATCGTACCAAGCGTGACAATAAAGGGGGCTAATCTCCCATAAGCAACAAATAATCCATTAACAAGTCCAGCACCAGCACCTACTACGATGCCAATTATTGATGCTATCCAGGGATTTGTGTTACTTGCCATTAACCCTGCCGCAATCGCACTACTGAGCGCAAGTGAAGAGCCTACTGATAGATCTATCCCGGCAGTCAGGATAACAAAAGTCATGCCTACTGCAATTAACGCATTAACAGAAGTTTGCAAAAGAACGTTAGATAAGTTGCCGATAGTGAAAAATTGGGATGACGCGAGTGATAATACGATTACTAACACGATGAGTCCAATCAAGGGACCAATATGATATTTTTTTATCCATGAAGTCAATTTATTTCCCCTCCTGTCGCCAAAGCCATAAATTCTTCCTGTTTGAAGGGTCTTCTATCAAGGCGTCCTTGGATCTTTCCTTCATGCATGATGAAAACTCGATCAGACATACCAAGCAGTTCGGGTAAATCAGAAGAAATCATCAAAACTCCCATACCTCTTTCTTTCATCTCGTTTATTAAATGATAGATCTCCTGTTTTGCACCAACGTCA
Organism: Bacillota bacterium; assembly: GCA_021846145.1. Next base: position 20,382 of record JAJZCJ010000010.1, on the reverse strand, counting down.
ATTCCTCTCGTTGGTTCATCCAAGACCAATAGTTTAGGTTCACTAGCAAGCCACTTTGCAATCACAATTTTCTGCTGATTGCCTCCACTTAGACTTTCAGCCGCAGCCTCAATAGAAGTAGTACGAATTCGTAACTTTTGCACCAATTCTTGTGCTTGTTTTTTCTCCTTATCAAACTGAATGAACCCAAATCGACTTCGACGTTTTAATGTAGGTAACATTAAATTTTCACGCACAGTAAATGGCATGATGAGTCCTTGGCTCTTACGATCCTCTGTAATATAGGCGATTCCTAAACTGATAGCGTCTTGAGGAGTTTTAGGTCGAAACACATTACCCGAAAAATACATTTGACCTGCAATTACTTTATCTACTCCAGCGATCGCTCTCGCTAATTCTGTTCTACCTGCCCCCATCAGTCCCCCAATTCCCACCACTTCACCGCTGCATACATCCATCGACACTTCTGCAACAAATTCCGTAGAAATATTTTCTAGTTTGAGAATAACCTGTCCGCTTGCCACTTCTGATTTTGGATATCGATCTTCCACGTTGCGACCTACCATGGCACTTATTAACTCTTTTTCATCTGCATCCTTGGTCTCTTTGTCAATCACAACATGTCCATCCCGGAGCACGACCACCCGGTCGCTGATCTCAAATAATTCTTCCATTCTATGGGAAATATATACAATTCCAACTCCATTAGATTTTAATCTCTTAATATTTTCAAACAAAACTTTTGTCTCGGTTTCTGTAAGTGCGGCAGTGGGTTCATCCATCACCAAAAACCTTGCATTCCATTTCAGGGTTTTTGCAATTTCTATCAATTGACGTTCACCAATGCCTAAACTTGCAATGGAATCTGTTGGTTTGCGATCAAGCTGCACAAGTTCCAAAACATTTCGCACATCTTCGTTTAGTTTTTTATAGTTGATCAACCCGAAATGCTGATATTCTTTTTCATAGCCAATAAGAAAGTTTTCGCGAATTGAAAGATTAGTAAAAAGATTTAACTCTTGATGAATGATTTCGATACCCTGTTGCCTTGCATCAGTGATGCTTCCAATACTTAATGGTTGACCATTAATAGTAAATGAACCTGAATCTGCACGATATACTCCAGTCAATATTTTCATTAATGTAGATTTCCCGGCCCCATTTTCCCCAAGCAATGCTAGCACCTGGCCACTACGTACCGTTAAACTTACATTTTCAAGTACTTTGGTGCCAGAAAACGATTTACTAATACCGTTCATTTCAAGTTGATCCATGTCTAGACCCCCTTTTTTCTAAAAATAAGTATTAAAACGGTACACCCGCAATCAATAACAGATTAGAGTAGGGAGTCCATTCCCCAGTTCTGATGACCACATAGGCTTGTGGTACTAGCTGTTTGAATTCTTCGTGACTGACTTTGTTCATTTGGGTCAACAAAAATGCACTATTATTTCCAAGCAAATTTTCAACATCCTTAAGAAAAAAATCTGAATTTTGCTCCAGTAACTCTTGTGCAATAGTAATAGACTCTATAACAAGTTCATCAAGTAGTACCCTTAATACATCTGTTACTTTAGGTATTCCTTGCATCAATGCCAGATCAACAAGTCGGATCGATTCAGGAATGGGCAACCCACAGTCTGCAATGACAATGCTCTGACCATGTCCTATTGCTGCAATTATTTTGGATAATTCCCCGTGCATAAGTCCTTGGTTTTTCACATTTGTACCTCTTCCGTATGTAATACTTTTAACATTCATTTTCAAGGTCAATACATGGTAACGTTTCCATAATAACAATTCCAAAGCAAATAATTTTTCTCAATTCTCTTTACAGTATTGTTGACGAACGTATGATCAGCTCAGGAGAAAACTCATAAAAATCTTGTTCTGAGCTATCCACCATATCTGCAGACAATTGGTCATTAAGCATCTTAAACGCCATTTTCCCCATATCATACGACGGTTGATTAATGGTACTGAGAGAAGGGAAGACAAATGCTGACATCGGCGTGTTGTCAAATCCAACCATTTTTAATTCATCTGGAATTTTTATCCCTATTTTAGATGCCGCTTGCATTACTCCAATTGCCATCATGTCATTGCCTGCAAAAATGCCATCTGGACGATGACCACTGCTTAAAATCCTTATGCCAACTTCATACCCGCTACCATACTTAAAGTCACCATTTTCAATCCATTTTGGCAGATTTGCTTCTTGAATCGCTCTGGAGTAACCCAATAATCGTTGCTGGGCTGATGGAGATCCCTGAGGCCCCGCAATATGAACTATTCTTATACACCCTTGTTGAATGAGGTGCCTAGTAGCAAAATAAGCACCTGCTTCGTTATTCATAAAAACCGAATGTGATTCTCCGAGTGAACTTTGACGATCAACTAACACATAAGGCAAATCCTCTAAAGCAGTCATTAGTTCCTCGCGAGAGCTTCTACTTCCTACCACGATCACACCGGCCACCCAGTGACTCTGAAGCAGTTTAAGATAATTGGTCTCCTGATCATGCTGCCAATCAGAGTTACATAGAAATACAGAATAACCCTCCACCCTAGCCGCATCCTCAACTCCACGTGCGATTTCTGAAAAAAAGGGATTAGCAACATCCGGAATCACCAAACCAATTGTGGATGTCGAGCCAAGAACAAGCCCCCTTGCTAACGAACTAGGATGAAATTTTAATTCTTGCATGGCGTACAGTATCTTCTTTTTTGTAGACGCTTTCACATACCCACTGCCATTAATCACTCTTGACACTGTAGATACACCTACACCAGCAACCCGAGCAACATCTTTAATCGAATTCCCATTCACACTGACTCATCCTCATAAAACAAAAAGTGAAAACGTTACCACAGTCGAATCATATCAAACTTGATAATTCGTTGTCAATTCTCTTTTTTTGTACACCATTATTTTATCATCACCTCACCATTTCACGTGTTGCACGTGCTGGTTCCACCACTTTCTTACTTCATCTTGAAAAAACAGTGTCCCTTGACGAAAATCAGCAGCCAGGGTGTCCTTAAGTCTTTTTGCTCCAGCAGGATCCCGACCTTCAGTGGAAATGGCCACCTGCAGGCCGTCTTGACGATAGGTGGCAGGCACCATGAATGAACACCGTTGCGGATCATCAACCACGTTTACAAAGCGATCACTTTGCTCAGCCTCTTGTGCAATCTTACGGTTGATTTCAGGCTGATCTGTCGCGGCAATAATCAAAAAACCTACGCCAGCATCTCCCTTTTGATACTCGCGACCGATATACTCAATGCGTCCCTCAGAGGCATGTTGAAGCAGTGTAGACACCGCAGTGGGGCTGATGACGCGTACGTGCGCACCAACTTCCAACAGCTTTTCTACTTTCCGTAACGCCACTTGCCCGCCACCTATGACCACACAAAGACGGTGTTCCAATCCTAGCATAGCCGCGTAAAGACGAGCCCCTTCTCCCCCTTCCATGTTACCACCCCCTTTAGATTTCGATTTTGCGAACTGTGTTTCGGGATTTTTCTTTGGCCTTATAAACCAGAGCGGCAATCACCCAACTAATCGCCAACAAGGCAATAATAAAATAGCCAATGGTGCCAAAATCAAGGCGCTGCAACATCCGCCAAAATGCCCCTTTTTGCAAGGAGACCGACCCAAGCACCTGCAACCATTCCATGGTGCCAATGCCAAAAGCAATGAGCACCGATGTCAGCGTCACAATCATATTGTAATACAACTTTCGTAGTGGATTTTGAAATGCCCAACCATACGCATACACCATAAATACGCCGTCCGTCGTGTCGACAAAACTCATCCCTGCAGCAAACAACAATGGCAGCAAAAGCACGTACACGATAGGCATACCATGCGAGGAGACAGCCGAGGACATGCCAAGCAACGCGACTTCTGATGCCGTCTCAAATCCAAGTCCAAACAACACCCCGACGAAATACATTTGCCAGCTATGTTCAATCAAGCGAAACACAAAGCGAAACAGTCGGTTAATGAGCCCACGTTCGAGCAGCATGGACTCAAATAACTGATCCGAATCATTTTGCCAAACACCATCACGAGTAGACTGCCCCACCCTATTTTTGCGCCAAAGTGAGTGAATTCCCCATAAAACACGCAGATTAAGCCCCGCAATCAGATACAAAAAGCCGCCGGATACAGCCATGCCGATCACGCCACCTAACCGTTCAAGTTGCGGCAAGTGAGTTTGCAAAGCATGCATCGCCACCATCATGGCAACCGTCAAAATGAACACGATCGTTGAATGACCTAATGAAAAATAAAGTCCCACTGATAACGGTCGCTTGCCCTCTTGCATCAGTTTTCTCGTCGTATTATCAATCGCAGCAATGTGATCAGCGTCAACCGCATGGCGCAGGCCGAACACATACGCAAGCGTCCCCAGTGAAATCAGCACAGGATAACGCATTCCTGCAAAAATAACTGCAAACCATGAACCAGCATTCAACAGCAACAAAAAAGCGTAAAACACGATCAGTTTCCGATGCTTCTTCCACGCAGACACAGACAACGTGAACATCTTGATAGCACATCCTTTCTGTCACTGATTTGCTGCATGTAACTCCCGATAACTCGCGCAGGCATGGATGAATCGATCCGCGATCTCTGGATGGGAAGCAAAATGCAGGTGCGTGTACCCGGCCAACAGATTCCCTTTGGCAAATCCGTCACGCATGTTCGCCCCACGAGACTGCACCTCGTATGCAAAAGGCCATGCGGAGTCAGCAAGATCTGGCGAAGGCTCAATGGTGGAATAGTGAAATTCATGTCCTCGCGCTGTGCATCCTGCAGGCAACAACACATTGTCTGTCCGTGCCGTGACTTCACGATACCCAAGCGCCGCCAATCGCTCCTGCATCCGTACCTTTGCGGGGATGATCCCGACCATTGGAAATGAGTACCCCTGTCGGTCGATGATCGCCTCAGTTAGGAACATGTATCCACCGCACTCCGCATAGGTAGGCAATCCGCGTTGGATCTGATCGCGGAAACTTTTTAACAATTCGGGACGACCGCCGAGTTCCTGAGCAAATTCCTCTGGAAAACCGCCACCCAGATACAATCCGTTCACCCCACTTGGGATGTCTTCCCCTGCCAAGGGACTGAAAAATACTAATTTCGCACCGCGCAATTCCAGGAGTTCGAGGTTTTCAGGATAGTAAAAATTGAAAGCGGCATCTTTTGCGACGGCAATGGTAACCTGTGAACCACTTGGTTGCGATCGAAATACCATTGGTTCGCGTACCTCTAGAGCAGGAGCCAAGTGAGCAATCTGTAGCAGTTGTTCTAAGTCAATAGTCTCTTCTATTGCCACGGCCAACTGTTCAAACAAGGGTTGAAGTTCCCCACGTTCGATGGCTGGGATCAGACCTAAATGCCGTTCTGGTATGATCAAATCCGCCTGCTCCGTCAAATAGCCGAGTGTAGGCACAGCACATTCTTGTTCCACTGCCATTTTCACCAGTTGATAGTGGCGTTCACCGCTCACGCGATTGACGATGACCCCGGCAATCTTGATACTTGGATCAAAGCGCTGAAATCCCATCACGATCGCCGCCGCGCTCCTCGCCATGCTAGCGGCGTTCACCACCAAAATCACCGGCACCGCCAGCAATTGGCTAAGATCAGCCGTACTACCCAGATTGGAGCGCGGGTCCTTGCCGTCATATAATCCCATGACCCCTTCGATGATGGACACGTCCGCCGTGTGACTGCTGCGCAAAAATACTTCCCTAACGCTATCTGCCGACAGCATCCAGCTGTCAAGATTGCGTGAAGGACGACCTGTCACTGCGCTGTGATACGTCGGATCAATATAGTCCGGACCGACTTTGTATCCTTGCACCTGCAACCCACGCCGCACGAGCGCCGCCATCAGTCCGACCGTCAAGGTGGTTTTGCCCACACCGCTGTTGGTTCCGGCAATTACCACACGAGGCCGTTGGGACACCGTCCATTCGTTCACGTAATCCACCCCCGCTTGAGTTTGCCACTAACATCGCCTATTAGACATACGGACAACGTGACATTCCCGGATTTCATTTTTTCGATCACCCAGTTACTCGCTCCCGAAGCTAGTCGCGCAGCCGGTGCACATACCCCCCAGGCTCCCACATGACGATGCACCATTGCTGATGGTTGCGAGATAGTGACTTGATTTAATTGTTCTGCCGAGTAGGCGTCAAGTGACCAGCCATGTCGTTGACAGACTTCGAGTAGCCCCAGCTCGTTGGCTTTCACGTCAATCGTAGCGAGATTGCGGACACTTTTTATAGACAACCGAAGATCATTGAGCACCTCACGGATCACCGATTCAATTTCATCTGCGTGCGTGCCGCGGTTGCAGCCAATTCCCAACGTCACCACTTTGGGACGATAAAGCACCCCGTTTGCTAACAACGATTCCGTTTCAAAAGTCTCCAATTCGCGCGGCGTCACTACCAATGCAGCAGCAAATGCTTGTGTCAGCGCACTGTCCACATCATCGTAAACAACCAGATGACTAGGCAGTGGATGATCATACTTCCACCAGTTGCGCTCGCCCGCCTCTTGTACAATATGGACGCGCTGTTCATTAACTACAGCCGCGCTGACCGCTGTCACTTTGTCGCTGTTTTCCATTTCAAAACCAAATTCACGACCGAAAATATCCACCGCCAACGTCTCCCCTACGTCTGACGCGGTAGTGATCACCGGTTGTGCGCCAAGTACCTGCGCCACCAAAAGCGTCAACTGATTCGCACCACCCACATGGCCGGACAGGACACTCACGGCATGAAGCGCGTGATCGTCCACCACGACCACTCCCGGATCTGTTTTTTTGTCCTGCAAAAGTGGCGCAATCAGGCGCACCATTGCCCCTATGGAGATAATGCCAACAATTCCTTGATAGCGTGGGAAAAGATTCGGCATGAGCGCTGCCACGGTTCCCTCATATAGGGTGATTCCCGATTGCTCTTCGTCACCGCGCGCGAACTTGCGCGGGTAGTAAAGATCGCTGCCAAGCAATCCCCGCTGCAAACGACGCGCGGTATCCACCCCGTGTTTGGTAATGGCCACCACCGCGTACGGATTATTCACCCGCCGACACTCCCGCGCGAAAACCATGAGTAAACGTTGGATCATACAATTTCGAGCGATGCCCATCGCGCTCGACTAACTCCGGATCAACTGCCCCACCGACGAGAATCATCGCGTGACTAGTAATGTGGGCATCCTCCATGGCGCGCACGAATCCCGCTAACGTCGTGCGGATCACCTGTTGCTCCGGCCAAGTCGCCTTGTACACCACCGCAACAGGAGTTTCGAGTGACCAGTCGGCTGATAGCAGATCATCCACCACCGTTTGCGGGTGAACTGCACTCAAAAACAAAGCAAGCGTGCAGTGATGCTTTGCTAACTCCCGCAATTGCTCCCGCGCAGGCACCGGCGTGCGCCCTTCCACACGCGTCAAGATGACAGTTTGCGTCAATTCCGGCACCGTCAGTTCCGCGCCCAGTGCCGCTGCTGCTGCAAATACGGAACTGACGCCTGGCACAATCTCATACTCCACGCCTGCTTTTCGCAATAGCGTCATTTGCTCCAAAATAGCCCCAAACACAGCCGGATCACCGGTGTGAACGCGAGCGACACGATGACCTTGGCGCACATGTTGCGTCATCACGTCGACGATCTGCTGCAATTCCATCCCCGCACTTTTCAATACGATGGCGTGTGGGTTCGCAAGCGCGATTAATTCCTCGTTAACTAGACTGTCTGTGTAGATCACCACATCCGCCTGTTGCAAGATGCGTAAGCCCTTTACCGTGATCAACTCTGGATCTCCAGGACCCGCCCCAACGATGTATACTTTAGGAAATAAATTCATTTTCTCACCACCATCAGCGTCAAATAATTCAACTCCGCACCGCGTAAATCTGTCGGCGCATGCCAAATCATTTCCTGTTCAGAGGTGACCTTCGAGACCACCATCGCTTTATCGTCCAGTTGCAAATCAATCAGCAGATCAATCATGTCATCTAGCACCTTGGCAACTTTAATGAATACCACACAGTCGTTGCCTAGCAGCGCAGCTTTCATCCGTTCCCGATCAACACTTGCAGGCACAATCGCCACCATCTCATCGCCATCGGCAAGCGCGATGCCTAGTCGCGAGGCTGCGCCACTCATCGAAGAGATGCCGGGCACAGACACGACACTTGCCTCGGGATGACTGGCCTTAACCAACCGACTAAGATGAATGAACGTGCTATAAAGCATCGGATCACCTTCCGTCACAAAGGCCACATCCCGCCCCTGTCCTAGCTGCTCCCAAATGGTGTCCACCGTCTGATTCCACTCTCGATCCAAAATCTCCTGATCCTTAGTCATGGGAAACACGAGACCCATCATCATCTTATCCGCTGAATTCACAAGAGATTCCACAATATCCAGTGCATAACTTTTATCGCCCATGCGCTTTTTGGGATAGGCGATCACGGGCACTTCTTTCATGATCCTGTATGCCTTGATCGTAACCAGTTCCGGATCACCCGGTCCCACGCCAAGACCGTATAAGGTGCCGATATTACTCATTGTTTTCACCTCGCCATGCAGATATCAAATACACAGGATTCATCCCTTCAAACCGGGTTAAATTTAAGATAGGTTTGCTGCGCGCTGTTTGCAGCAAATGGATGGTTACCTCAAAACCAAGCCGTTTTAGCGTCTGTTGAGCTAATGACAGGGTTTCAATCGTGACCGCGTTTACAACGATGCGACCACCCGGGCGCAACCGTTTCGCGCAAATCTGCAATAGTTCCTCAAGTTCTCCTCCGCTGCCGCCGATGAACACCGAATCCGGATCATCAAACTCCTCCAGTCGGGCAGGCGCACGACCATGTACCGCTACAAAATCCGTCCGAAACTTAACTTGATTTTCCACGAGGTTGCGAAAATCCTCCGCATTTTTTTCAATCGCAAACGCGCGCAACCCTGTCGTTTGCAACACCGCTTCGATTGACACCGATCCTGTGCAGGCACCGATATCCCACAACACGAAATCAGTCTGCAATCTTAATTCGGCGAGACTAAGCACGCGAATTTCTCGCTTCGTAATCAATCCCCGATCAGGTTTACGCTGATAAAATTCTGCATCTTCTATGCCGAGCGACCAGCGTCTGACATTCACTCCCTGTTTTTTCCTCAACACCACCACATTCAACTCAGAAAAATTCCGTTCCACCAGTTCAGAAAGCTCGTACCATCCTGTTCGTTCCTTTGCGCCGCCCAAATGTTCCCCGACAAACGCGTCGTACTCCGTCATCTGAAATTTGAGCAGATAGCTTGCAATCGCGCCGGGAGTATTGTCATCCCCCGTCAATAGCGCCACTTTCTCTTTACCGGCAATTCTCTGGGCCAACCCCGTAATCCCTCGTCCATGGACGCTCACCACCAGCGCATCCTGCCACGACTCCCCTGCGCGAGCAAAAGCTAGTTGAACGGAACTAATGTGGGGATACACCTCCACCACGTGTGCGCCCATTTTTTTCACCAAATAAGATCCGATGCCGTAAAACATCGGGTCTCCCGACGCCAGCACGACGACGCGCGCCGCTTTGTAACGCGCATGTAATAATTCCACAACACTCGCAATAGGCGATGGAAATACCACTTTTTCCCCGTGAAAATCCGGGAAGAAGGCGAGCTGCCGTTCGCTACCGAGCAGAACATCAGCCGCGTGGATTTGTTCCAGATAGTCAGGGAATAATCCGTTAGCACCGTCATCGCCTATGCCAATCACACACAGCCACTTGCCATTTAGCACTCCGTCACCTCATCCCTGTCATCCACCACGGCACCGCCCAAATAGTCCCCATTCAAGCTGTAAAGTCGCGTGTCAACGCGCAGTCCGCCGTCAATGTGGTGGAGCACCTGTTGACAGCAATGCATGGCCAAGTGTTCAAAAAACTGCCACTGACCCGCTTCGACCATCCAGTCCCCCACCTGCGTCGCGGTATTCGCGCCCGCGATTCGATCGCGCAGCAGTTCCGGCACGCCCGCTGCTTTTGCAACTTGTTCGAGAAATCCAAAATCCACCGGCGCGCTGTACGCGTGCACCATCATGATGCCTTGTGCGACTTTAGAGAATTTGCCCATCATGCCAACAAAGCGAATCTCTTGCATCCCCACTCGTTTGGCGTGTTGCGCAGAAAAGCCGACAAAGTCGCCCATCTCCACAAACGCTTCCACGGGAAGCTCCGCATATCGCTGCATCGCATACTTTTCACTGCGACCACCTGTAGTCAGCACCGCGCTGCGAATGCCTTGTGCCTTCGCCACATTCATGGCATACACGATACTCGCCTTGTATGAGGAGGTCGAAAACGGCACGACAATACCACGCGTTCCGAGAATCGATATTCCACCGATAATTCCCAGCCTGCCGTTCAACGTTTTTTTTGCGATCTCTTCGCCTTCTGGCACTGAGATCACCACCTTCACGCCACGCTGTATCCCATGTACGGCCAACTCTGTTTCCACGACTTCACGGATCATTTTTCGCGGCACCGGATTGATCGCAGCAAGCCCCACTGGAATAGGGAGCCCCGGTTTGGTCACCCGGCCCACCCCGTGACCACCATCGATCTCCACTCCCGGCTCATCGATCCACGAAACATCAGCCACAATCTTGGCACCGTGAGTGGCGTCTGGGTCATCTCCGCCATCTTTGATCGTCGTGGCTGTCGCCTTTTGATTCGAAAAATAGACGTCTTGGAGCGCGAAGCGCACCTGCTCACCCGCTGGAATTCGTATCTCTACTGCGTCCACCACATGTTGGTGAATAAGCGCCCGCAAAGCACCTTTAGTACACGCCGTTGCGCAGGCCCCCGTCGTATAACCATGACGCAAAGGCCCTTCTGGAACCGGTAACATTTCTCCCATACAGCACCGTCACATTCTAGCGGCCATAATCGATAATGCGTTGATAATGGCTGCCGCCACTGGACTTCCACCTTTGCGCCCGCGATTCGAGATAAAAGGAACATCTTGCTCGATAAGTTCAGCTTTGGATTCTACCGCCGAGACAAATCCAACAGGAACACCCACAATCAAGCTGGGCCGCGCCACGCCCGTTTTGACCAATCTAATCAACTCCAAAAGCGCCGTGGGCGCGTTGCCGACGACAAAAATCCCTTCAGGCGCAACGTTTGCCGCCTTGCGCATGGCGATCACCGCACGCGTCACGCCAGCCAGCCTGGCTTCTTCTGCCACGTCCTGATCTGCGATGAAGACATGAACATCGCCCCCAAATTGATGAATCCGCGGCTTGTTAATCCCAGCGCGCACCATCTGAACGTCTGCCACAATCGGTTGCCCCGCACGCATCGCCGCGATCCCTGACTGCACAGCTTCAGGGTAAAATACAAGACTGCGACCTAACTCAAAATCGGCAGATGCGTGGATCACGCGTTGCACCACAGGATACTGTTCCTCCGTAAAATCGTGGACACCCAGTTCCTCCGTAATGATTGCAAAACTCTGTGCCTCAATATCTTGCGGTAAATTCATCGCGTTCCCTCCTCCCAAACTGCTTGCACGGCGCAAAGCACATCGGCAAACGTCTCATAACTGTGACCATACTCTCGCGGCGGTCGCCTGATGATCACAACTTCAATACCAAGCGCCAGTGCCGCCTGCACTTTTTCATCGACTGATCCCACCTGTCCGCTTTCTTTGGTGATCATCAGCGTCGTTTTGAACTGCCGATACAACGCTTCATTAAATTCACGCGTAAACGGACCTTGGATCGCAATAATGTTTTTTTGCTCAAACCCGAGTTGCTCACACTTTTCCATGTTGTCCCGGCGCGGCAATAGGCGAGCCACTAAACGAATAGTTGCTTCACCTAATAATCGTTTGGCGAAAATAGCTAGCGTCTTGCCACCCGTGGTGAGCATGATACTACCTTGTTTTTGCGCCGCGATCTCTGCTGCCTGTTCGTAGCTATCCACCATCGTGACACCCGCCACATCTGCGTATTGTTGGGATGCACGTTCAAAGCGCAGATACGTTATCCCCCTTGCGGCCGCTGCGGCCATCGCCGTACGGTGCGCCTCTTCTGCAAACGGATGGCTGGCATCCACTAACAAGGTAGCCGCATCATTTTCCAACACTTGCGTCATAGCTTTCTGATCCAAACGGCCAATTCTCACGTCGATACCAGATTCTCGCAAGCTTTTTCCGGCACTTCCCGTGACCACGCTTGCCACCAGTGGATAACCGTGAGCCTGCAAAATGAGCGCCAATTCTCTGGCATCACTCGTGCCCGCCATGAAGAAAATCACTGCACACCCAGCATGTATTTGTTCTGATATCCGCGCGGTGTCACCATTACGCCCCCATGATAAAAAGAAGAGGAATTGCCCACGATCACGGTCGTCAACATGCCCATTTCAAAATCAAGCATGTGCTCTAGTGTCGTATGCACCACTTGCTGGTGCTCCCGGTACGCATTGGTCACCAGTCCCACCGGTGTATCGGGGGATCGATATTTGAGCAAAATTGTTTGCGCTTCAACGATTTGCTGCGTCCTTCGTCGACTGCGAGGATTGTAAAAAGCAATCACAAAATCGGCCATTGCCGCTGCTTCAACGCGCATGACAATCGTCTCCCATGGCGTCAGATGATCACTCAAACTGATCGTACACGCATCGTGCATGATCGGTGCCCCAAGCAACGCAGCACACGAATTGATCGCTGAAATTCCAGGAATGATCTCCACTTCCGGGGTATCGCCTAACTTCCAGCCTTGTTCGATCAGCACTTCAAAAACCAGTCCCGCCATCCCATACACGCCAGCATCCCCACTTGAGATCACCGTCACTACCCGACCTGCCTTGGCCATTTGCACTGCAGTTTGTACCCGATCCACTTCTTCTGTCATGCCAGTTTGAACCACTTCTTGACCAGTTAAAAATTCTTCGATCAGATCTATGTACGTGTGGTATCCGATGATGGCATCACTTTCCTGTATCGCCTTTCGCGCACGCTCGGTAAGATGTTCCGAACTACCTGGCCCGATTCCAATTACCAAAATTTTCCCTACCATGTTGCCACCTCCACCATGTTGCTAATTTTGACCTGCTAATGTTTGCTCGTACCAACGAAGTTTTTCAGCTAGTTGAACTACATCCCCCACGACCACAATTGAGGGCGGACGCAGATCTTGGTCTCTCACTAACGTAGCGATATTCTCCAAATTCCCAATCACCACTTGTTGACGCGGAGTGCTTCCCCAGCGCACCACCGCAGCTGGCGTGCTTTTGCTGCGACCAGAAGCAAGCAAACGAGTGACAATTTCCTCAAGGTGAGAAAGCCCCATCAATATCACCAACGTCTGATTTTCAGAAACCAGCAACTCCCAATGAACGCCAAGCGAATTCACACACTCATGCCCTGTCACGACGTGAAACCCGCTAGCAAGCTCACGGTGCGTCACTGGGATACCCGCATATGCCAATGCGCCGATGGCGGAAGTCACCCCAGGTACCACTTCAAACGGAATACCATGCGCCACTAATGCCTCTGCTTCCTCGGCACCCCGCCCAAAGACAAACGGATCACCGCCTTTAAGACGCGCCACCACATTGCCGGACAACGCTTCATCAACCAACAGTTGATTGATCTCCTGTTGCGGCACGGCGTGATGATCAGACGCCTTGCCGACGTAAACCTTGCGCGCATCCGTTCTCGCATATGCCAGCAATTCAGGCGCAATGAGTCTGTCATACAACACCACATCCGCAATTTCCAAACATTCCTTGCCCTTGATAGTCAACAGCCGAGGATCGCCTGGCCCTGCCCCAATCAAGTAGACCTTACCATTCATTACCATTCCCCCTCAATTTGTTCCACCAGCGCATCGATCAAAAGGCGATGAACTCCCAAATACTTTGACATCACCATCGGGATTTCCGGATACTCACGTTGCACTCCATCTAATACATTGCGCATACGTTTGATGAGCACGCCAGTAAACAAAAAGTAGGGAACCACCACCACACGTTTGGCGCCTAACGCGATGGCGCGCCTCACCCCTTCTTGTAAAAGTGGAGCAGTGATGCCACTAAAACAAACTTCCACCGTCAGTACGCCTAAACGTTCCCACAACATCCGCGCAATTTTGTAAAGGTCGCCGTTCGCGGTTACATCACTGCTGCCCCGTCCCATTAACACCATGGCAGTGTCTGAAAACGAAGCACCTGTGACCGTTGGCTGTAACATCGCCTCATCAAACCGTTCTTGCAACAACTCCAGAATTTTTTCGTGCAGCCCCAAATTCCGACCGTAGACAATCTCCACTTGAGGATACAATTGACGTCCTTTTTCCAAAAATTCCGGAATCTCGATCTTTACGTGCGTAGCCGCCAACAGAATCACCGGCACAGCGAAAATGCGAGTGGCTCCGCGTTGCACACACGTCGTGATCCCCGCATCAATACCAGGAGATGCTAGCTCTAAAAAGCACGCTTCAATCTCCCGATTGGGCAAAACTTGGCGAACCGCCTCAACAAACTCCATAAATTCCTGATTTCCGTCCGCATCTCGACTGCCATGTCCCACCAATAGAATAACTTCTTTCACAACCCCGCCCACCCTTTATTAAAATGACATAACAAAAAACACTCTCTAGTGAAGAGTGCCTGTGAGCGACGAAGTCGACAACAAACACCTCCCTATCATCCGTAGGTAACGCGGTGTAACAAAAAAGGCAGGTCTCCTGGCTTAGGTTCTACGTTGTCGATACCCTTCCCGAGCGTAACGCTCAGTGGCTGTGAATCGAAACTCCCCTGTACAGTGGCGGGACCGCACCGGAATTTAACCGGTTTCCCTATTAAGTTCATCCGTAAATGAACGCCTTTTCGTTCCTATGCAATTATCTTATGACGTTAATAGTACAAGCAATCTCGATAAATGTCTACTCGTTATCGCCTGCGTGTTGTCGCCTGCGGCAGCCAGCACATGACGATCCTTCGGATCATTTGGCGTAACTATAAATTAGATGCGAGTAAATACGAATTCGTCTGGAGCGATTAAATCCATCCATGATTCAGCCATACAATCGTCCTGACGAGGAAACCCCTGACTTTACCAACTGCGTCAAAGCTAAGTTCGCTAATGTTTGCTGTGACGAAAATATAGAAATAGTGATGCGTAAATATACGAAACCAATAATATTTTTTGCAGTTTGGACAGGAAGTTCTTATTGCACATTCGCCCCCCGATTGTGCAATAAAATTATTTTACAAATTAGAGATTAACTATTAAATTCTTGCCATTTCAATTGCGAAATCCACAAATGAAATGGGCACCGGCATCATCGCCATTGCCCATTCTGCAAACCTTCGCGATCGACGGTCAATTCTTCTTCATCTACCTTGGCACCGCTGATGCCTTTGTCCTCGTAGATTTCAACCAGTTCGATTTCGTTCTCTGCGCAGTATCGCATGATCTCGTCGCGCTGATATGCGAGACTGTATCCGTCACGAACCTGTCCTTGCGTCGAAACTCGTATGTATCCAACTGCT
The DNA here is from genome assembly GCA_021846145.1 of Bacillota bacterium. Next base: position 4,773 of record JAJZCJ010000010.1, on the reverse strand, counting down.
TTGGTCATTTCTGATTCACCTCGTGACTATGCTAAGACGACCGAATGACCGAGTGAAGATAGCGAAGAGAGCCAGACCCCAATTTAACGAGGTTGGCTCCCTTCGGTTGTAGAGTAGAGGACTGGTGAACCCAGCCCCCCCTGCATCAAACCGTACGTGCGGTTTTCCCGCATACGGCTTTCCGATGTTCTTCCCCTTGTACGTTATCGCTTTAGCCATAAGCACTAACCGATTTCAGTTTTGCAAGCTTAAATACTTCTGCTACCTTTGTAGGATGCATTCGCTTTTTCCTATGTCGCTTATTCCAGTACAGTGTCAATCTCTTGAGTATATACCAGTCTACTTTCCCTAGAAATCTGCGGGACATCGTCGGGTCAACGCTCCCGTAATAGTTCCGCCACCCTTGTATCATTGGGTTTAAGACGTTTACCAGTTGCTGTGACGTCCAATGAAGGCGACTACGTGGCGAAGTTACCTCTTTTACTGCGACTCCCATCTTCTTCATCGACTTTTTTGACGGGAAACTACGTAGGATGTGAGCCACCCGGCCTCCTTTACCTAGCACTGGCATTCGTCTGTGGTGAAATCCGAGAAAATCAAACCCTTTGCTATCTATCCACAGCTTCACTAGTTTAGACTTTTGGGTATTTATGCTTAGCTCCAATTTACTGAATACAGCTTTAAGTACCCCTATTGCCTCAAGCGCTTGGGCCTTCTTTTCACATAAGATCACGAGGTCATCTGCATACCTTACCAGTGTACCAAGATGCGTATAACGCTTTTCCCATACAGTGTCCAAATAGTTTAGATAAATGTTCGCGAGTAATGGGGAAATCACCCCGCCCTGTGGGCTTCCGATCTCCGTTTCATGATACTGATCCTCTTCCACAACTCCAGCTTTGAGCCATTTGCGGACGAGCTTGAGCACACGTTTGTCACTGATTCGTTGTTCCACCAACTTCATCAGTTTGTCATGCGGAATATTGTTGAAATATCCAGTAATGTCGACATCGACAACCCAGTACACCTTGCCTCGATTCACTGTCCGGCGAATTCGCTCGATGGCTTCTTTGGCACTGCGCTTAGGGCGAAACCCATAAGAGCAATCCTTGAAATCCGCCTCAAAAATGGCTTCCAGCACGATTTTCGCTGCCATTTGCACCAAGCGGTCTCGAATCACTGGGAATCCCGAGTGGTCGAGTTTTTCCATCTCCCTTAGGTATTTCCCTTCTCCGGACTGGCATGGGGTGATATTTTCCTGTGACAAGCTGTTCTTGCGTTTCCAAAACGAAGCGATCTTCCCCATACTCTTGAACAATATATTGGATCGTCACACCGTCAATCCCGGCACTACCCCGATTTGCTTTCACTCGCGCCCAAGCTATCCACATGACATCCGTCCTGCATACTTTATCGTACAAAGCATGAAATCCACGCTTGGCATTTGCTTTGGCAGCAAGGTAGAGGGTTCTTTGGAGTTCTCGAACTTTCACTTTGGTGTCGTTAGCAGATTTCACTGCATTCACTCGCTCTTACCTCCATTGATACCCGTGAACAAAGTAAGGATCCTTCCCTCCGCGAGGTTGTGTTGTCCTCGCTTCGCCGGTACTATGACCCTCTCCGACTCCCTTTCCACAACTCGCCATTTCACCTTCTGGGCTTATAGGTTCGCTCTTTACGACTTTCGCCGTGTGGAGGAGGGTCTCCCTAGTTCCAGACACAACTATCTCTGCATGCCGTTTCCCATACACCGGAGGGTTCTTCCGTGCTGCGCTTCCAAGTTCTTCACACGTTCCTTGGCCTTCGCCGATACTGTCGCGGCTCGGCTCCCTCTTGTCCCTCTTTGGGGTTATTTCTCACGATGCGGCAGGATTCACTTCATGTTACGGCCTACAGCTTTTGCTTTCACTCCCTATGGAGTTTTCACAGGGCTTCATCCTTAGGCTCTCACCACCAGATGCATGCTAGCTACAAGGCGGCTTGGTCCCTACCTCGGTTGGACTTTCACCAACAAGTTGTGCCTAGCTTGGCTAGGCGCACACAGCAATTGAAATTGGTGTTACTGCATTGAGTTATATTGCCTCAATTGAAACGTTCCATGCAACTATTTCAATTACCGAGTCTTGAAAAGGAGCGACAAAGTGGCGGGCCTTATCCATAAAAGTTGCAGTATTGTCAATTCGCTGTAGCTCTGTTTTCAGGCCGTAGAGCCATTCAGAGTCGACTACTTCCAATAGATGAAGAGGTCTCCGCCCATCAATCAGAAACGGCGTCTTATTTATGCAATCCGCAGTCGTTACTTTAAACGCTTGGTAAGGATTAAACTTGAATCTCCATCGTTTTTCCTCAGAATCATCAAGTTCAATCACGATGATCGTGTCCTTAATCGAAATTTCCTCTAACGGTGTCTCGTGAAATTCGACTTCGTTAACTGCAATCTTCACTGACATGTGACTAACGCCCTCTCACCTTTATACTCGTACCACCATTCTTCGTCGTAAATTTCCACATCTCATCCACGACGTCTTTCAAGTTAACGATCGAGCGTTTTGCAGATTTGCTAGCCCAGTCAAGGCAAGGGTTAGCGAGGATAAAAAAAGGACTTTACCCCAAATTTCTAGAAGATTTAAGTGACCAAACCTGAATCTTCTAAGGAGGGAAGTCCACTTGTATCTTCTACAGCAAACGCTGTTTTCCTTTAAGCAATGGTTAGAAATTGATTCTAGTGAGCGATTGCCCTTTTTCTTTTCTGTTCTGAATTTGGAACCTTATGCCATGAAACTGAAAAGTTCATCACCCCAAGGAGCGAAACCGATTCCCAGAGAAGCGATCCTGAGGGCATTTCTAGCTGCTCCGCAGGAGGGCATCTCGACGTTCACTCAGTTACATCAGCGATTGGATCGGGATCTGCGCTTTCGCTACCAATGCGGATTTCGCTTGGAAGAACCCGCGCCATCCATTGCCACACTCAGTCGGGTGTTCAAGAGCATCGTCAAACAGGGGCTTGTCGAGAAGCTGTTCATTGACCTGGTCAGTCAATGCAAAGAGGCAGGGATCATTGACGGTCAACACCTTGTCATCGACAGCACGGCGATTGACGCCTATGAGAAGAAGCAACCGAACTCACGAAGCCAAGACACAGGCAATGCCACCTGGGGCGTGAAACGAGATGCGTACGGGAATACCATGCGTTGGTTTGGCTACAAGATTCATCTGGCGGTGGACACACAGAGTGAATTGCCCATCGCACTGGCGGTCACGCCAGCCAACGTTTTTGACGGTGAGATGGCGATTCCCTTGATGAATGAGATCGTGAACGATCACGATTGGAAGATCCGATTCGTCATGATGGACGCTGGATATGACCAGGTGAAGAATTACGAAGCCGTTCGCAGTCACGGTGCGCAAGCGATCATCGCCATGAACAAACGTGGTGAAAAAGAACCTCCAGTAGGCATTACGTCCAATGGCACACCTCGTTGTACGATGGGTTATGAGATGGTGTACTGGGGTGCCGATGGCGATCGCTTAAAATTTCGTTGCCCACATGTGGTCGGGAAAACAGATTGCCCATTGGGGATGACCGCGTGCTCGGAGTCCAATTACGGGATGGTGATCAAGAAAACCATCACGGAGGATGTGCGGCGCTATGCGAATCCACACCGAGACACACGGAGATGGAAAGAGCTTTACAACGAACGAACTTCCGTCGAGCGATGTAACTCCCGACTAAAAGAGTATTTAGTGACAAACGACTTACACGTTCGTGGAATCCAAAAAGTCACTGCTGTTGCGTATCTGAATGCGGTTGTGCTATTGGCATCGGCACTTGCGATGAGTAAGGCAACCCAAGTGAAGAAAACTGCGTAAGACATAAAACAACTAATTCCGTAAAGACGGGGATCCATACAGTCATCACATTACAAATACTGTGATTTGAGTTAGTTAGCTGAACAGTGATCGTTTTTCAAATCAAGCAGAAGATCGATTCTGCAAAACGCTCGATCTTATAATTTACATCAACACCCGCCTTCTGAAAGGCATACAATCTGCGATTATCCAAGGTGTACAATTTACCATTGTAATCAATCAACCTGATGGAAGGGACATCATTTGGGTTGACTTTGCCTGTTTTCAGGTCTTCGGCTAATTGGTCAACTGATGTTCCATCCGAGAACATTGCTTTAATGTTACTCTGACTAAACCTCACTTGGCTGGGATTGATTTTACCCGTACCCTTAATATCATCTTCAATTTCTGTCAATAATTTTTCAGCATCTGACACTACTGTCGGTAACGATTTTTCAACATCTGATACAGTTTGTTCGACATCCCCAACATATGCTAATGGTTGATTGGGATCGGAATTTTCAAACATGGTAATCAGGGGAAATACAATTTGCTTATCAAACGGCGTGGGTTGAGAAGCCTCTTGTAAAATTCGCTTAAGCTGATTTGTTAGTTGTTGCTTTGTCCCAACCTGATTCAGATAGTACCCAATTGGGTGATTCAGCAATGAAAGTCCATTATTTTGATACAAGCTTACAACACTTGGACCCCCGGTAATCGTTGGCGATGCTGTACCTATGGTTACCTGATCCTGCGCTTCTAGTTGCGCATGCGTCGGTTGCGGATTCGGATTGGGGTTGTGATCGTGGTGATGATCCCCACTCGACGATGAATTTCCACCTGTTGACCCCGAACTCCCGCTGCCAGATCCGCTGGTTGAGCCACCGGTTGAACTACCGGAAGTCCCGCCAGATCCCGAGCCTC
>JAJZCJ010000284.1 GCA_021846145.1 Bacillota bacterium | reverse complement strand
TTGAATCAAGTAATCAAACATTTGTGGGATTGCCATAATTTGCCCGAACCAAGGTCTGTGTTCCGTTGAGTCTTTGCTTTGTTCTACTAATTGTTTGAGCCAACTTGCATTAATCAGTGACAGTAGCGGTGAACTTGGTTCGTTGAGTATGGCTTCAAATTGATCCCTGACCGTCATCAGATAAATAGGATCAGGTGTGGATGGATAGGGGCTTTTTTTGCGTTCGATTACGTCTTGAGGAAGCCAGCCTGCTAATGCACTGCGCAGGATGCCTTTTGACTGATTACCGTGCATTTTCATCTGCCACGGAATATTCCAAACGTATTCCACTAAGCGATGGTCGCAAAATGGCACGCGGATTTCTAGCCCTGCCGCCATGCTCATGCGATCCTTTCGCTCCAAGAGTGTCGGCAAAAAACGGGTGATGCTCAGGTATGATATTTCCCGAATTCGCGCGTCCTCTGCACTTTCTCCCGCTAATTTAGGTACTTCTTGGAGTGCGGCATGGTAGCGTTCTTGTACGTACTTTTCTGGTTGCCATAATTCTAGGAATTCAGGGCGAATCCAGCCAATGCGCTCCCGCAATTGTAGTGACCAAGGGAACGTGTCAGCACTTAGGGCATCTTGGCGATGGAACCAAGGGTAGCCTCCAAATATTTCATCAGCCGCTTCGCCAGATAGTGCGACGGTGGCGTGTTGCTTGATTTCTTGGCTGAACAGGAAAAGTGAGGCATCAATATCGGCCATTCCAGGTAGATCTCGTGCGTAAAGTGGGCGCAAAATGTGTTCCGTCATTTGTTTGGTGTCAAGGATGACGGGATGATGGACGCTGCCAATGTGACGTGCCACACGCAGAGCCCAGGGTGCATCTCTGCCTGTTTGAAAGGCGTTAGCCACAAAGTATTTGTCCATGTCGACAAAATCAATGGCGTAAGTATGGAGGAGTTCTCCTTGTTTTGCCAGCGCATCCGCGGCAAAGGCAGATACAGCGCTTGAATCGAGCCCTCCTGACAGTAGAGTGGCGATCGGAACATCAGAAATGAGCTGCCGCGCAACTGCGTCATACAATAGTTCCTGAACTGTTTTGATGGTGGTCTCCACATTGTCTGTGTGAGGTGCACTTTGCAGGTGCCAATACGCTTCATGTATTAAGTGATCTTTGGTGTATTCTAGGAAGTGGCCAGGTTGTAGATCTTTAATGTGCTTAAAGACCGCGTGACCTGGTGTGCGTGCAGGCCCAATGAAAAGCAATTCTGCGAGTCCCTCCATATCCACTTGGGCGGGAACTTTAGGATGCACAAGTAATGCTTTTAATTCCGATGCAAAAGCAAAAAATCCGGGCCGTTGGGAATAAAAAAGTGGTTTGACCCCTAATCGGTCACGAGCCAGAAAAAGCCGCTGGTTGCTCTCATCCCATATGGCAAAGGCAAAAATGCCATTGAGTTTTTGCAGGCAGTCTCTCCCCCATTGAATGTACGCAAGCAAAAGGAGTTCGGTGTCAGAGCGTGATAAAAAGGTGTGACCGTGTTGCAATAACGCTTCTTTTATCTCCTTCATATTATAAAGTTCGCCATTGTAGGTAATTACATAACGATGTCCACCTACGGTGCGCTCCATCGGTTGTGTGCCGCCTTCAGGGTCAATGACAATCAGACGTCTGTGGGCAAATGCAGTAGGGCCTAAGCGGATTTCGCCGTGATCATCTGGTCCTCGGCAGGCGAGTGTTACACTCATGTCTCTCAATACATTATCAGATTCTTGTTCTTCCCAATCAATGTAGCCTGTGATGCCACACATGTGCACCCATCCCTTTCTTTGCTGTGATTTAGGCTATGCAAATTCGCCCAATTGGTGATTGTGATAAAGTAGGTGGGTGAAAACGTTGTGAGGTGTTGTGTGATGCTAATCATTAGCCATGAGCAAGCGATGGCACTCGCATTAGAACAGGCTCGTAAATCAAAGATGCTGGGGGAAGTGCCAATCGGAGCGGTCGTGCTCAACACGGACGGAAAGGTGATTGGATTAGGGCATAATATGACGGAGAGTTGGAACGACCCGACGGCACATGCAGAAGTGATGGCTATCCGTGACGCGGCACGCAGGATTGGTGATTGGCGACTTGCCGGATGTCGGCTTTACGTCACCTTAGAGCCTTGTCTGATGTGTGCAGGGGCGATTCAACAGAGTCGCATTGAACATGTTTATTATGGTGCCACCAGCCCCAAAGCAGGGGCGATTGATTCCTTGATCCATGTATATGAAAGCAAAGGGTTCAATCATTACCCAAGTGTTACCGCTGGCATTTATGCAGATAAGTGTGCTATGATGTTGGCAGACTTTTTTCGCGACAAAAGAGGCAATCTTGATGTTAGCGAACTACGGAGAGGTGTCCGAGTGGTCGAAGGAGCTCGCCTCGAAAGCGAGTAGCCCTTTGCGGGGCTCGTGGGTTCGAATCCCACCCTCTCCGCCATTTTAGTTTCGGCTGAAGTCTCAGCGTTCATTGGGTTGGGTCCTGCGCGACGGGAGCTCTCGAACCGTGTCAGATCCTGACGGAAGCAGCACTTAGGGAAACCTTTCGGGTGCCGCAGTTTCGCCTAACCCGATGGCGCTGAGAGTTCAGCCGATTTTCTAAGGAGAGAAGTCTATGGTCTATTCACCATTTGAACTTCAAAAGCTTTTTGAAACACTTGGCATCAATGAATACGAGATGGAAGAACACCATCGAGCGATGATAGACATCTTACAATGGATCGCTACTGCCTATCCAATTGCTTTTGCGTTTACGATCGGTGAAATGACGTACATAGAATTGAATCAGGCTTGTGCCAAGCTTTTTCAAGTCCCTTATCAGGATTGCTTAGTAGAATTAGCTCCAGTATTCGCTTCATATCCGGAACTTCTCTCCTTGATGTCGAGCACCGTGGTGGAACAGCAGGAATATCGATCGCGCTTACTTTATTTTGAGCGCATAGACCGCTCAGTGAATATTTTAGTAGACGCGCATTCGGTGAAAAAAGACGGAACGCATTTGGGGACTGTCTTTATTTTTCGAGAGATCAATCATTTAATTCAATTAGAAACTGATTTATTACGCAATGATCGCTTGACGACGATTGGCAAAATGGCAGCCGGAATCGCACATGAAATTCGCAATCCACTGACTTCTATTCGCGGGTTTTTGCAGTTGCTCATGCGAGATCTCGAGCGTGAGGGGTGGAATAAAGAGAAAAGTTATGCTGATTTGATCCTTGAGGAAATTGATCGGGTGAATGAATTATTGAATCGAGTGCTGCTGTTGTCAAAACCTTTGGAAATTGTGCTGGTGAACGATGATGTCAATACCGTTGTCAAAGATCTGGGGATTCTCCACGAATCAGATGCTAGGATGCACAACATTCAGATACAGTTTCAATTAGGTGAAATTCCGCAAGTAAAATTGGATCTCAGCATGTTTAAACAAGTGTTAGTTAACCTCATTCGTAACGCCATTGATGCAATGGAGAATGGGGGAACATTAACGCTCTCCACAAGTTACGACACGTTTGAAAATGTAGTTAAAATTGATGTTTCTGATACAGGGCCGGGAATTCCCTCTTATCTTTTGGATCGCATTTTTGATGCATTTTTTACGACAAAGGAACAGGGAACCGGGTTAGGACTGGCCATTTGCCAGCGTAACATTCATGAATTTGGCGGTAATATTCGCGTCAACTCTAAAGGGTATGGAACGACGTTCTCCGTGTTGCTCCCCCCCATAGTCAGGGAGTGACATTGATGACATACACGGCGCTGTATCGAGAATGGAGACCACAAACTTTTGCTGAGGTGGTCGGTCAAGCTCATATTGTCACTACATTGATGAATGCGCTTAGACTAGACAAATTAGCACATGCCTATCTATTTTCAGGACCACGTGGCACAGGGAAGACCACGTTGGCAAAAATACTGGCCAGGGCTATTAATTGTGAGCACCCACAAGGTGTGGAACCATGTAATGTGTGTCCATCTTGCCTTGGTATACGGGAAGGCCGGGTCGTGGACGTAGTAGAAATGGACGCTGCTTCTA
>JAJZCJ010000283.1 GCA_021846145.1 Bacillota bacterium | reverse complement strand
TCGATTAGGAAAATGGTATAGTGCACACAAGGATTCATTAAATTGCACTGGTGATATCTGTATTAATTTTGAAAAGGCGCATCAAGATGTGCATCGTCTAGCTAAAGAAATTGCACAGGCGCTTGCTCGTAATGATCGTAATGTAGGTATTCGGTTAGCTGGGTCGCTAGATAAGGCCAGTATGCTTGTGATTGAACAGTTACGTCAGTTACTACAATTGTAATCACGTATCGTAAATTAGATCGATAAGGCAGGCCATTTGCTTGCCTTACTACGTGAGTGTAATGAAGCCGATAAATTTTTTTGCTTTTGTCCTTGATTAAAAGCGGCAAAGATGATATTATTTCAAAGTCACCGAAACGAACGATTGTAATGGGTGTTATCAATGTGATATATTAGGGGATATAGCTCAGTTGGTAGAGCACCTGCTTTGCACGCAGGGGGTCAGCGGTTCGAATCCGCTTATCTCCACCAGTAAACACATTCCTCGATAGCTCAGCGGTAGAGCATTCGGCTGTTAACCGAAGGGTCGTAGGTTCGAATCCTACTCGGGGAGCCATATGGAGTGATGGCCGAGTAGGTCGAAGGCGCTCGATTGCTAATCGAGTATACGTTCATAAGACGTATCGAGGGTTCGAATCCCTCTCACTCCGCCACGTGTGACCTCGTGCGTGCCAATTAATTGGCTTGCACGAGGTTTTTTGATCTTCATCTCTTCATCAGGGTGGCAACACGGGTACTCTCGTCCCTTGATAGGGGTGGGAGTTTTTCTATTGACATGAGGAGGTATTTTAATGGGAACGTATGAACCTAGTAAATTTGAAACTAAATGGAGAGAATATTGGGATCGAGAACAGTTACATAAAGTAGACCATCAATCGGGAAAACCGAAATATTATTGTTTAGATATGTTCCCTTATCCATCTGGATCTGGGCTGCACGTGGGACATTGGCGTGGATATGTGTTATCTGATGTTTTTTCCCGTTATAAAAAATTGAGTGGGTATGAGGTACTGCATCCAATGGGGTGGGATGCATTCGGGTTGCCAGCAGAAAATGACGCGATTAAAAAGGGCATTCAACCAGCAATTGGTACCGCGCGTAATATTGCTAATTTTAAGAAACAACTAAAAGAAATGGGAGCTATGTTTGATTGGGATCGTGAAATTAACACCAGTGAACCGCAATATTACAAGTGGACGCAGTGGATTTTTGTGCAACTGTTTAAAATGGGTCTCGCTTATCGCAAGGAAATGCCTATTAACTGGTGCCCTAGCTGTAAAACAGGTCTGGCTAATGAAGAAGTGGTAGATGGCGCTTGTGAGCGTTGCGCAACTCCTGTCACCAAAAAGAATATGACGCAATGGATGCTGCGTATTACCGCTTATGCAGAGCGTTTATTGAATGATTTGGATCCACTCGATTGGCCAGAAAAGGTTAAAAAAATGCAAGCAAATTGGATTGGTCGTAGTGAAGGAGCTAAGATTCGTTTTGCCATGGATGGGCAAATGAATGAGGGTGCATTACCGCTTACTGTTGAAGTGTTCACCACAAGACCGGACACGCTTTATGGTGCGACGTATATGGTGCTTGCACCGGAGCATCCATTGGTGCAACAAATCACCACTTCTGAGGCGAAGAGCGAAGTGGCGGCTTATGTGGCACAGACGCTTGCGAAGTCGGCACTCTCCAGACAAATTGACGATAAAGAAAAGACAGGTGTATTTACAGGGGCTTACGCGATCAATCCGATTAATCAGGCGCGCATTCCGGTCTGGATAGCTGATTATGTGTTGATGGATTATGGCACTGGTGCGATCATGGCCGTTCCTGGACATGACGAGCGGGATTTTGAATTTGCTACGACATTTCATTTGCCGATCAAACGTGTCGTGGCAGCATCTGTTAAAAATGCAGCAGATGCTTTGCCAGAAGCGTACACGGAATACGGTGTGATTGTGAATTCAGGAGATTTTTCAGGGTTAGATGTGGACAATGCGAAAAAGGCCATGATTTCTTACCTTGAACAACATGAACTTGGTGAATTGACTGTTACGTATAAATTGCGTGATTGGGTGTTTGCCAGGCAGCGTTATTGGGGAGAGCCGATTCCCTTGGTGCATTGTGATCATTGTGGCATTGTGCCAGTGAAAGAAGAAGATCTGCCTGTACTTTTGCCAGAAGTGGAACGGTATGAGCCGACTGGGACAGGGGAATCGCCTTTGGCGGCGATCACTTCATTTGTGCAAACTAGTTGCCCTGAGTGTGGTCAACCTGCGCGTCGTGAAACAGACACGATGCCACAATGGGCGGGATCATGTTGGTATTTTATGCGTTTTGCCGATCCTCGGAATGATCAAGCAGCTTTTTCACCGGAAAGCATTAATTATTGGTTGCCTGTGGATATGTACATTGGTGGCGTAGAACACGCGGTATTACACTTACTTTATTCGCGATTTTTTACTAAGGTCTTATATGATCGCGGCGTGATCCCTTTTGATGAACCGTTTACGCGTCTTTTTAATCAGGGAATGCTCACATTAAATGGCGCAAAAATGTCTAAATCAAAAGGTAATGTAGTCAGTCCAGAGGAGCTTATTGAAAAATACGGAGCCGATACATTGAGACTGTATGAACTTTTTGTTGGACCTCCGGAGATTGACGCGGAGTGGAATCCACGAGCGATTGAAGGTGTGTACCGCTTTTTGGGTCGTGTATATCGATTGGTTGAGGATAATCGTGTGCATGCTCCAGTTCATGCCACGGAAGTGCTGTTGAAGCTACGCCATCGTTTTGTGAAACAAGTGTCGGAGCGCATTGAGTCATTTCGTTATAACACGGTCATCAGCGCGTTTATGGAATATGTTACTAATTTACAAAATGTGAATGAGTCGATTGATAAAGGGACGCTTGATGTATTTACAGTGTGTTTGGCACCAGTCGCCCCGCACTTGGCGGAGGAGTTGTGGCATGATTTGGGTCACGAATCATCGGTGATGCTCGCCCATTGGCCCACCGTGGATGAACAGTACCTTGTGGATGATGAGGTAATCATTGTGGTACAGGTGAATGGAAAAGTGAGAGATCGCATTCAAGTAGCTAGAGGTGCGACAGAACATGATGTGGTGGCGGTGGCGTTAAAAACAACGTCCGTACAGTCATCGCTTGAAGGAAAGACACTGAGTAAGAAAATCTATGTTCAAGATAAAATTTTGAATTTCGTGGTTCGGTAATTGAGCGCGTGATAGACACCTGTCACATGGGCGTTGCGTATACTTGCAGCATGGTATGAAAAGGTAAGGAGGCCGCCCATGTTTTACGCTGTCGCTCCTTTTCGATCGCCGATCAAAGGGGTTTTTAGCAGAGCACAAGTGATGAGTTCTGCAATAGAGCCTGTGGTTGAACGTGCTGTCACTATAGAAGAATTGTTGATGCCCATTCATAAACTCATTGGTCTGCACGAAGTAAAAGCATTGGTAGAAGAACTGTATGCTTTTTATATGATCAGTGAATGGCGAAAGTCATATCAATTGCGTGCAGATATACCGATGTATCACATGATCTTTCATGGGTCTCCCGGCACAGGAAAAACAACAGTAGCCAGAATGCTAGGCGATATTTTTCTGAAACTTGGCATGTTGTCAAACGGCCATGTATTAGAAGTAGAACGGGCAGACTTAGTGGGTGAATATATTGGTCATACTGCACAAAAGACGCGTTCAATCATTGAGAAGGCCAAAGGTGGTATTTTGTTTATTGATGAGGCCTATGCGCTTGCACGTGGCGGAGACAATGACTTTGGGCGAGAAGCGATCGATACGTTGGTGAAGGGAATGGAAGAATACAAGCGAGAATTAGTAGTGATCCTTGCGGGATACCAAATGGAAATGATGTATTTTTTGTCATTGAATCCAGGGTTGTCTTCAAGGTTCCCTGTGCAAATTGAATTTCCATCCTTTCGTGAGAATGAGTTAATTGAACTAGCTATGCAAATGGCTAAAGACCGCGATTATAAGTTCAGTCCTGACGGGCTTCAAGCGTTTCGAAGTCGCCTGCGTGTACAGATGCACTCGAT
>JAJZCJ010000282.1 GCA_021846145.1 Bacillota bacterium | reverse complement strand
AAGTATATCGATCTATGTGTTGAGGCTGTTTTCTGTAATCGCTTACAGCGATTCGTGATTCACACCTCTCCTCTACGGTAATGCAATATTCATGCCAAGATGTGATTCTTCAAAATCACGTGGTACACGCCACTCACCCTAGATGCCAACGTGATGATATCCCGATTATTTGTCATGTCGTGACAACAAAATGGTAGTTGGTAACAGAATAATGGTATAACCAATGAACAATGTTTGTTATTTGATAAATGAACGTAAAACAGCCCTCACATAGAATGCTAGTGAGGGCTGTACAGTATGAGGAAAACTGTAGTTATCTCTTGCTCATTGCGTTTTCATGCTATTTGAAAAGCAGCATCGTCGCGGTCTGGTTAATGTGACCATAAAAAGCCTCACCATAAGTGGAGAATCCAATGGTGGGGATTTCTGAAAATACTTCAGCGTACGCTTCAGTTTGTTTCATCGCTTCTAATTCCAACGTTCTAAGAATGCAATTAAAATTAATAATACCCGATATTTCACCAAATTCCTTGATTTTATCATTCAAGGCATTTTGTGTATCTGTTATGATGTCTTCAGAATTTAATAATTCAACCTCCATACCCTCAATGATATTGCAATAAAAAGCCATGTTATTGCCTTTCAACTGCTGTGGACTACGGACAAACACTTCGTCATGTGCCACCAATCCCACTGGATTAGACATAAACTTGTCCGATGCTTCCTGCACTGACACTCCAAGCGCTTCGGCGTAAGCCACTGCCGCAGGCTTATTATTAAACTCGACCACTTCACGGGTTTCAGGTATCACTTTGGTCGCCGTCAATGTTTTGTCAAGCATACTAAAACTTTGTGTTTTAACAAAGGCAAAATCCTTATTGGGTCTTAAGAGAGCCAGTACTGCAGCATGGGAATAAGCCCTCCCATTAGAATAAACATATGTTTTTTCAAATTTCAAGTCATCTCCAGCCGAACCACCAATAAATGCCACATTAGTCATATCTCCAAGCCGTTCTATGAAATTTTCTTCTGCAAGGCTCAATCCATCCATCAGCACAATCCCTGCATATTTGCGGTAATCCATCTGTGAAACCGCCTCACCATAGTGCTGTTCAAAAGATGCAAGCGCTTTCTTAATGCTATCGTCTGAAGAAATATCCTCAACAACTTGTACTTGAACATCGGCCAACGAATCCTCGTCAAACGCCATAGCTACGACTGCATTTTTAAGCATTTTTCCACTTACGATTTCGCCAGCAGTAGAACAACCGAAAGTAACGATGGCAGGAAATGCGGCTTGAATTTCTTGACAGATCAACTGTTGATCAAATACTGATGAAGCAAAAAATATCACCATCTTTGGCTGGATGCCACTTAATTGTTCTTTAACATCCATCGACGCATCGGCAGGAGATAATTTCTGTGAATAAGCGATTGCAATACTCATATCTGTCCTCCTAATTATTAGAATGTTAAATTGAGATCTTTCGCTAAAGATTTTAATTTTTCCATAATCACCGGGTCATCCTCAGAACTGGAATTAAATTTGTCAGGATTGATTCCCTTTAGCACCAACTTTGTCGTGGTAGTTTTGATTAAAACAGAATCGCCGTTGGCTCTTTTTTTGATTATTTCGTCAATCATCTTTTTAATTTGACCTGCCATCCTTGTCCCCCCATTCGTATAGAATCACATTCTGGTTTAGGGTAGCTGTTGCAATCAGGTCATCAAAAGCACCACCACCTCACCATTATGACCATCCCGCTATCTTAATTGCTTCAATGAAGCTATCGTTTCGCTGGCATACGAAACAGTGGTTGACAACTCTTCTAATTGTTCAACTTGTTTCCCACTGATCATTATGCTTTCCTGAACAGATTGCTGAATATGAGTGATTTCACCAGTAATTTCTTCTACTTTGTCTCGCACTCGTTTAGATGAGTCTTTTACCGTCTGCGCCAAACGTCTGATTTCATCCGCCACGACCCCAAACCCACGACCTAGTTCGCCTGCCCTAGCGGCTTCAATTGCTGCATTGAGGCCTAACAAATTGGTCTGTGCGGCTACCTCTCCTACCAACGCATTGATCTCTACAAGCGCTTTTGCATTCTCCTGAAGTTGATTGACAGCTTCAGAAATCGAATTCACATTTAGTGCAAATGTAATACCTGCGTCTGCTAAATCACCCGAAAGCATGTTGAGCACACCTATTTGATCACCCAACTGATTAACGCCACTTTTGAGTTCTTCATGGTGAATAATCGGCATCACAACAGCAATAACACCTGCAAACTCACCGTTCCAAAAAATCGGATTTGCCATGGACACGTAAGGCATCCCGAACAGCGCAGGATCGCCAGCTTCCTTGATCATTCTACGTTCTCGCCATGCTCTTGCATTGACCGTTTTTGAGATTTTCGGGTCATCGATCCGTTCTCCTGTGTTAATAGGAAATGGAAATATTTCCGTTTTTCGCATATGCATAATGACACCGCCCGCATCAGTAAATGCAACAAACGCATCATCACTCGCTGCCAACACTATATTTTGGAAAAATAATTCCACCGGAAACGCGCCGTTTCCTGTCTCATTTTGCATCTGTTCCACATCCATTTCAACGCCTCTGCTTGCAAACTTGTCTGAAGCCTTATCGATAGTGTAACACTGACAGCCTCTAGTCGTGAATCACTTTGTGTGTGCCGCCATTCTTTCCTTGGCAATTTGGTCATACGTGGCCGACTGCGTAACGGTATTGCGAAAAATCGCCATGCCGAAATCCTCTTCAGGATCAATGATTGCCGAACCCTCATCCCACCATTCTGTATTTCCGACCCCGCGATAGATATTGCGCACCAATTTTTCTACTACTCTGCTTAGATCCACCATATTTCTTACCACCTCAATAGCATCCACATGCTCACCGTATTCCTGCAGGCAACAATCTCCCATCTCCCAATTCGTTTGCTTCTCCGGTGTCAGCCACATCATCAATCCAGCCTTCTCCTTCATCTCCTCGAGTACCCATGAATTCGACTGATTATAATTATTACGCGCATCGCCTAGAATCAAAACGGCTGGTTGGCCCTTCATACTTTCCAAGAAATTTTTTTGAAAAGTCAAAAAAGCATGTCCATAATCGCTGTTCTCATCGACATCCACCATTTCACCCGACGCGATTTTATCCATCGCCACATGCATATCAAATTTTTTTAATACCTCTGTCACCTCTATGATGTCCTTGACAAAAACAAAACTACGCACGGATAATACCGTATTCTGTAAGCTGTGCATTAGATGCAAGAGAAATCTTGCAGCGTGACTTACCGAATAGCTGATGTCACATAACACAATCATTCTAGGTTTTTCTTTGTTCCGTTTTTTATAATGAGGTTTAAAGGGAACCATACCATAACGACTATTCTTGCGTAATGTGCGGGTGACAAACAATTTCCCATCTGATTTCTTTTTTTGCATTTTTTTAATGTCTTTTTTTAAGCGGTTAACGAACTGTGCGACCAATTCATCCATGCTATCAATTTCATCGTCACTGTACTCTAAAAAATTTTTTTGTTTCCATTGCTCTAGTTTTTCTTCATCTACAAAATACTTTAATTCACCCGTTGAATAAGTGACATTCGGATTCGGAGATGCCAAGCGTTCTCCCAAGTATATGTTAGTATTCAGGCTTAGTCCGTTGCCAATTCCCAACTCACGTTCGATTAATTCGAAATCATCTAGATCAATTTCTACATCATCAAGTTCCTGAGTTTGAATCATTAGCTTAAAACCAGAATGTTCCCCACCTTCATGTTGTTTTTCCCCTTCTGCCAAATGTTTGATGGCAATAGCTGCTTCCTGCACCAATTCCGATGGCAAATCGAGTTGATGGTCCGTCACGTTTGTCGCTATCTTAAAAAATAATTCAAACATTTCATCAAAAATATTCAGATCTTTTTCACTCTTTATCAGCGTCATTTGTAGCACCGACTTGAATCTTGCCCGATCATTCATACCGACATAATAAAGCCCCTTTAAGGCATCCACCGATTCATCCGGGGAAACACGGACACCATGTTTGCGCA
>JAJZCJ010000281.1 GCA_021846145.1 Bacillota bacterium | reverse complement strand
TGAATTATAAACTAAGTCTATGAAAAATGGCAGTCTGAATTATCACGAATTCAGACTGCCATTATCTTCAACACTTTACTTGCCATACTTTAATCCGATTTGGCGATGTTTCAGTAAATTTCCCGATCCACTCACTTTTCTCCATTCCCGCTTGACGAACTTCGTGTAAAAATTCAGTAGCATAAACTTCGGGTAACGCCACCAAAAGTCCACCAGATGTCACCGCATCAGCAAAGATCGATCGTGTGAGGTCATCGAGAGCCGGTTCAAAATCTATATGGTCTTTTACAAAAGCCATATTTCTTTTACTCCCAGAGGGAATTAAACCTGATTCTGCATGACGTCTTGTGCCGTCTAGCACGGGCACTCGGGATGCGTATAGTTCCAAACCCACGCCTGCACCCTGCACCATTTCTAACGCATGTCCCAACAAACCAAATCCTGTTACGTCAGTCACTGCACTGACCGGGTAACGATGTGCTACATCTGCGGCATATTTATTTAACATCGCCATCCATTTGACTGCCTCTGCGATTTCCTCAGGTGTTGCAACCCCTTCTTTAATCGCTTTTGATGTAATACCCATACCAATGGGCTTCGTTAGTATCAAGGCATCACCTGGTTTGGCTGTTGAATTTGCCCAAACTTTTTGCGGATGGATCACACCAGTCACTGCCATACCGAATTTCGGATCAACGTCATCGATAGAATGCCCCCCGATTAACGTTGCCCCAGCTTCTTGAACTTTTTGTGCGCCCCCACGTAAGATTTCCGCAAGAATCTTGCGATCCAGTTTATAAATGGGAAAACCAACCAAATTCATGACGGTAATAGGGGTACCCCCCATGGCATAAATGTCACTCAGCGCATTTGCCGCCGCAATTCTTCCGAAATCATACGGATTATCCACAATCGGAGTAAAATAATCGACTGATTGCACTAACGCCATTTCGTCACTGATACGATACACACCTGCATCATCAGAAGTATCCAGCCCTACAATTAAATCAGGGTGAGGTTCTGTTTTCGGCAAGTAAGAAAGCACTTCCTTTAGGTCCGCCGGACCTATTTTACATCCTCAGCCGGATTTTTCTGTTAACGTAGTTAGTCGTACATCTAAGTAAAACATCACGGCTCACCCCCTACTCTTAAAGACTGACGAAAGATTCCAAATCGGAATAACATATAGTTTAATTCATAAGAATCCAATGCTCAATACAAAAGTTGATTGACAAATTTGTCGCACTGCTTGCAAAATGGAGTTGAACAATCAGTTTGCATTCAGCTAATCATATAGACACTAAGGGGTCACTGAATGAATACTCTCTTTATTGTCAATCCAGCAGCGGGTCGCGGTAAATGTTTTAGAAAATGGACACACTTGGAAGACCTATTACATGAGCATGCTAGTTTCGCTTTTGCTGTTCGTCTAACAAGAAAACCAGGAGATGCAGAGAATTTTGCCATCACGGCCATTCAGGAAGGATTTGAACGAATCGTTTCCGTCGGTGGTGATGGCACTGTCAATGAAATTATCAATGGAGTCGCGGGATCCAATGTGCAAATTGGTATCCTTCCTTTTGGTACAGGCAATGATTTAGCTCTTGCGCTCCGTTTATCAACAGATTATATGCATATAGTAAAAATGCTGGAGTCCCCCACCATCAAACTCATTGATATCGTCAAAATCAATGAACGATTTTATATCAATGCTGCAGGACTCGGCATTGACGGTCAGGTAGTACAAAACATTAACCAACATCCCATGATTAACCGGTTGGGTAAGATAGGCTATATCGTCAGTGCATTACAAAGTGTATTACAATTTCGCCCAGATAAATTATTAGTTACTATTGATGGTCACGATAGCGTATTATCTAACGTATGGATATTAGCAATCACCAATGGACCTTATTTTGGCGGAGGCATGAAAGTGTGCCCCAAAGCTGATCTTTCAGACGGTTGGCTGGATCTTTGTATTGTGCAAAATCTATCAAAATGGCAATTCTTTCGTCTTTTTCCCCTCGTATTTTCCGGCCAGCATGTGCGCAAGAGACAATACGTGACCACCCTTAGGGCAAAAAGGGTGCATATTGATATTCCCAACCATTTAATCATGCAATCGGACGGAGAAATCATGAAGTTTACCAGTGTTACTATTGAAATTATCCCCCATGGGATACAAATGATGACGTAAAGTGAGTGTGAATGCAACAATGGAACCATGGCTAATCGCATTAGATCTTGACGGTACGCTCCTGAAAAAGGATCATACCATTGGAGAAGCGACAAAATCAGCACTGCAACAAGCAATGAGTTTAGGCCACATTGTCACCATCGCGACAGGAAGACCGCCAAGGGCTGCCGTTGCCGCCTACCAAGCATTACAGCTAACCACCCCGCTCATCGCATTAAATGGAGCGTATATCAAATTTTCTAATCAACCTGGAGATATTAGTGTGACCACGCTTAGTCAAGACGTAATCGAGGCGATTAGCCAAGAAGCGATCGCCATGGGAAGCCGTGGAATGTTAGGAGAAATCGGCGACCACTGTGTCATTCGACATAGTGATCGCCCAATGTGGATGGATGAAGAACACGAACAATTTTTTTACCAAGCGGTCGTTGCAGAAACACCGGAAAATCCAGCAATCTACCTAACACTAAGTGAAGCGTGGCCCAATAATGCATACTCACTCTTAATTCAACTCCCCAAACGGCAACATCCACAATTTTACAGATGGATTCACACGCACTGGCCGGACCAAATCTACACACGGTCTTGGCGTGATCCTTTCGACGTCGTGGAAATAATGCCCACAGGCGTTAGCAAAGCAACCGGTTTACGGAAGATCCAACAACATTATGGAATATCCCCACTACGCATCATGGCATTTGGTGATGAGATGAACGACCTAGAAATGTTTAATTACGCTTCTATCAGTGTAGCGATGGGTAATGCCAATCCAGCACTTTTACCACATGCTACCTATATCACTGATGATTGTGAAAATGAAGGCATCGCGGCCTATTTAAATACTCATTTTTTCACCCAGCATTTTCGTGTAATCTAGTATATAACCCATTTTTCTGAATTAATTCTTCATGAGTCCCTTTTTCGATAATTTGGCCATGATCTAGTACAAAAATCACATCCGCATGTCGTACTGTAGAAAGTCGGTGCGCAATCACCATGGTAGTTCTGGTCGCTGTGAGTTTGTGCAGGCCAGTTTGAACCATCTCCTCCGTTTGACTATCTAAGCTAGCCGTCGCTTCATCCAATATCAAAACCCTGGGATCAAGTGCAATCATGCGCGCAAATGATAGAAGTTGTCGCTCTCCCATGGAAATATTTGCGCCTTTGGCATATAACCATGTTTGATAATGATTAGGCAAGCGATCAATAATACGGTGAACGCCTACTGCTTTGGCAGCATGCTGAATTGTCTCATCGCTGATGTCTGGCCGAAACAAGCGAATATTATCTGAGATCGTCCCTGTGAAGAGTTGCAAGTCTTGTTGAACCATGCCTATGTAGCGATGGAGATCAGCAAGTGATAATTGTTGGATACCCACGTCATCAAGCAAAATTTCACCGGCCACTGGATCATATTGCCTAGTTAGCAAACTCATAATTGTACTTTTACCAGCACCAGTTGCACCGACAAAGCCAACAAATTGTCCCGGTTCAATAACAAAAGAAACATTTTTTAAAATCAGTTCATCTTGGTGATAGCCAAAGTCTACCTGCCGAAACTCGATTTTTCCTTTTACATTGACAATAGAAATAGCCTCTTGAGGATTTTGAATCTTAGATTTCACCATCAATACCTTACCAATGCGGTCTGCAGCAACCATCGAGGACTGAAGTGTATTCCATTGCTGCGTAATAGCATTAATCGGCTGAAAAAACTGTCGAATATAACTGATAAAAGCGTATAATGTACCAAACAGGATAACATGATGTAACACTGCACTCCCACCGATAAACACTACCGCAGCCACCGCTAAATTCCCAATCAATTCAAGCACTCTGTTAAACAGCACGGATATCCCATATTCATTAATATTCGCTTTACGGTGTAGAGTATTGAGTGATTCA
>JAJZCJ010000009.1 GCA_021846145.1 Bacillota bacterium | reverse complement strand
TGCTGCTAGGGTCTTTTATTTTTTTAGGTGACAGCGATCACAGGTTCCTATGACAGGAACAGCCTATGATAAAAACATTATCACATTTTTAACTTGACGCACTATTGCACATAACGGCCCGACTGTTTAATAAGACCATGCTACCGTCGGTGTATGATCATGCAACACATCACCGATTGGTCATATGGGATTATTGCCACAATTAACAAAATAACAATCCGCCACTCATGATCCCGATGTCTCAAGTTTCCATGGCTTTTGCTAAAGCATTGAGTTTGTTCATAGTTTTCCAATTACGCATGGTAGAAAGTACGTTTAACATAAAAAGATTGTTCGCAAGCTTAGAATTCCTTACCCCTTCACGAAGCAACAAATAAACCTCGCGATCTTGAATTCGAAATTCGTCTATTTCAGAGGTGAAGCCCCTCAATTGTTCAATTCCTTCAGGAGCAGCCGGCTTAAGTAACAAGGATACGTAGAAGGTCTCTACCTGTGTAGATGTCTCGGCTTCTCTTCGCACTGTCTCGGAGAATGGACAATATGTGATAATCCGTTCCAGTTCTGCTGAAGTTCTTACGTATACAACTTTGTTTTCCGGCACAGGACTTTATTTTTCGGTATACCAATTTCAAGCAAATACACGAACACAATCCGATCAGTCTAGATGGTCTGGGCAGATATCCGAGGAAGAAGGCATGTGCATATTATAAATTACACCATGCCTGTGGAAGAAGGATATTAGAGATACAGAGTGTTTGGGACATATACACCATGGGCAGTCGTACTTTTGATCGTCTCCGTGTTATTCTTTTTACTCATTCCTGGTTATACAGCGGCGAATACTGCTCTTCACAACATTTCACATCGATTTGCGCATAATGTCATACGGTTTCACGGGTTGCGAAACTCTCACCCGTACTTTTTGCATCGGTACATTTGTTCCTGAAATCACTTCTCCGTTCTCGCTCCACATTTCTTCAATAATTTGCGTGAAATTCTCTCTGCGCGAGCCGATAAACTCCACTTCCTGCCCCACTTGAAACGAATTGCGCTGTTCAATCAAGGCGATCCTGCTTTCTACATCAAAGTCCATCACTAACCCTGCAAAGTCGAACTTTTCCATTTTCGGCGGCTGCCCGTAAATCTGCGCTTCATCTGTCGGCTTGTCATAGAAAAATGCCGTTGACGTGCCACGCGTCGATGCCTTTATGATTTCTTCTTTCCACTCCTGCTTAAACACAAATCCATCCGGATTTGCCAAAAACGCATCGATCACTTTGCGATACGTCCCTACCACGGTCGCGACATAATGAACGCTTTTCATGCGGCCTTCGATTTTCAGACTGTTCACACCAAAGCGAATCATATCCGGAATATGTTCAATCATGCTGAGATCCTTCGAACTCATCGTGAAGTATTCGTCATCATTTTGCAGCAGAGACGTTTCCTTTGCATTGAGTTTTTCGTCCCCATCTTCATATAAATCATATTTCCAGCGGCAAGATTGTGCACATCCACCGCGATTCGCATCCCGATTGGTCATGTGGTTTGACAAAACGCAGCGTCCTGAGTAAGAACTGCACATGGCTCCATGAGTAAACGCTTCAATTTCCACGTCGTGGACACTTTGCTTGATCGACTTTATTTCCTCCATTGACACCTCACGCGCGAGCACAACACGCTTGACGCCTTCGTTGCCCCAGAACTGCACCGCTCTCGCATTCGTCGTGGAAGCCTGAGTGCTTAGATGAATTTCCATGTTCGGCGTGACGCGTTTACAAAACTCGACAATGGCGGGATCGGCTACAATCACCGCATCCACACCGATTTCGTAGATTGTCTTAAGATACGCTTCGAGTCCTTCAAAGTCGCTGTTGTGCGCGATGATATTGGTCACGACAAACACTTTTGCCCCATGACTGTGCGCAAAGCGAACGCCTTCTTGCATGTCTTCCATCGAAAAATTTCCTGCCTTCGAGCGAAGACCAAATTGATGGCCGCCGATGTAGACCGCATCCGCGCCGTATAAAACGGCAAATTTCAACTTCTCTAGATTTCCTGCTGGCGCAAGCAACTCTGTCTGAAAGCGCAAATTTTCCATGTTACGATCCCGCTCCTAAATCCGTTCATTTAAGCCGCAAATAATGTCAACCATATCCATCATGCCAGCCTCATTCATCAATAAATCTGTTCCTTAAAATAAAACCCGGTGCTGAATGGCCGATCTTGCGGCTGCAGTGTTTTCAACGCTTCCATCCATTGAGCAGGAATGGGCGCATTTGGCGACTCACGTAAAAAATCAATGGCCTCCCGGTAAATTCGAATGACTGTGCGGCTGTACTCCAGCGACTTCAAAATGGTGTCGATTTGCAAAGAATCGATACCCGCTTTAATGAGCATCGACAAATGTTCAATCATGCAAATGTCGTCGTAGCTCATGATGTGCGTTCCATTCACATCTTCATAAATCGGATATTTTTGCTCGTCTCGTTTATCTTCTTTCACGAACAGGCGACGCCCCAGCCCGAACGACGCCTCTGTGACATCTTTCCCTTGATAGCGGGCAAAATTGCTGACCAACTCCCGCTTCGAATGGAAAATACACGTCATCCCGTGAACCAGCACCTGAATCTCGATGTTCGTCTGCCGTTTAATCTCCAAAACATCATCCAGCGAAAGCTCCCGTGCCAACACGGCTCGATGAACACCTTTTCTCGCCCAAAAGTTGATCGTATGATAATTCGTCGATGTCGTCTCTGTGTTCCAATGCATACGCAAACTACCCGTGTCACCATGTTGTTGACCGAGTGACATCAGCACGGCGGGATCACCAAATTGAATCGTGTCAACGCCGATTTCTCTCAGTTTTTTGATATACACTTCAATTTCATCCAGCATGTCCTGATGAAACAACGCGTTCATGGCTACGTAAAGTTTACGATTCAAACGAGTGGCAATTTGTTTGGCTCGCTCAATGTCTTCTATTTCAAACGATCCCGGCACACGCAGCGCATACCGCTCATGACCGACAATCAACGCATCCGCGCCCGCCTCGTAAAATAGCGCTACTTCATCGAGGCTAGCAGCATTGGCCAGCAGTTCCATCCAATCTTCCTTTCATGCAAGCGAACATTCCACCACAAGATTATCGAAGTTCGTGGTGGAAATCCAGCATCGCTCACTGATCGGTCATGGTTCCCGGACTGGTCGAGCTTTGCTGGATGTTCAAGACCAGCGGGACTCTATAATTGCTTACTCCTTAATTACCAAATATAAGGAATCAGGTGATATTTCACTTTTGATATATACTCGTCATAGCCAGGTAGTTCTAAAAGCAATGTGTGTTCCTCTTGTACTGCTCTCCATGCCATTCCCACTACAATTCCGAAACTTACGATGAGTCCATACCCCGACCCAAGCAAAAGACATGTACCAATAAAAAACATGAAGGCTGTGGCATACATCGGATGTCGCACTATGCTATAAGGTCCCGTTGATATCACTGTTTGTTCCCGCTCACTTTGGACACGCACGGCTGGAGACAGGTACGAATTTTCCCGATACACGCGATCGTTCCAGCGGAACGGAACAAAGTGAGAGCAAAAACGACGAACATGCCTGCTATTTGTATGATAAGCATTTTTAGATTAATCATTTGTAAACCACCCATCAATTGGTTCATCTCTTTAGAACCAAGGAATTTGAAACCATTGCGTGTGCGATATTTGCTTCAGACCGATCAGTTAAGACGGCCATCTCGTCGGCTACATAAAATCCATACTCCGGGGTGACTTTTATACTACTTCACTTTCGGGTGGTGCTATCGGTTTACAAATGATTCGGAAGAGTCGAAGGATTTGACACAGGAAACGTTTCTCGCCGCGTTTCGCCATATCCAGCAATTTCGTGGAGATGCATCACATGGCGCACTGCAGTAAACGACCCGAATGCAACAGAATCAGGGTTTATGCGAAACAAATACATAAACATTTTTGAAAAAAAGGGCGAACTCAAAATGACACAATCGGAAGCCTAAAACTTGTTATAAACGTCACCCCTGTTTCCGATTGAAATTACTAGGATCATCAGCTTTAAATCCCCTACGCGGAGCCTGAGCATAGTGTCCGTGCCCTTCAATCTTTTGACGTTCTGATTGGTAAATGGATCCTCTGCTAGTTGTATCAAGGCATTTCGAAGTCGCTGCCTCGTGTGTAATGGTTGTTTGTCACGGAAAAAGGTAGAGTGAATGACACGTTCTTGAGTGTCGCTCCCCTAAACGAAACGTCGTTCAGTGCAGACTTGTCAAACTTGACACCGATGAAGGTCTGCCCGTCAAAACAAATCCCTCGCAAATCAGAATATTTGAAATCAACGCCATTAAAGATACAGTTCTCAAAGGTGTCGAGTACGCGCTTTGCGTACTCCCAATTGCTTTTATTGCTGGCATAAGTGGCCTTGCCTTTTTCGGTAATGCGAAAATACTTACGCCGTCCACCCTGAGAATCATTGCCCCAATACCACTCGATATCACCGTCTGCCTCAAGCCGCTGGATGCTGGAGTGCATCGTAGCTTCCTTCAACTCATATTCACCACCCGAGTGCTCAGCTTCGGACAAGAGCCGCAAAATCATCGTGTCGGTTCAACAGGCTGCCGATATATTGCAGGTTTCTCGCACGCATGTCGTCAAAGTCCTCGAAGCAGGCGAGATTCCGTACCATATGGTCGGTTCCCATCGCCGCATTCGGTTGTCCGATTTGTTGGAGGAAATGGAACGGAATTTAATCAAAGTGGGAAAAGCCACTCCACGCCTGCGGAGCGTTATGGAGGCTGCCTTCCCGGACGCAATGGTACTGTGGGCCGAGTATCAAGAGTTGATCAATGCCTAGTTTTGCTGTATCGAAAAACCGACCACTGGTACTATAAAAAAGTACGGGAAGGCGGCACTATCCAAACCACTAGGGTCAGTCACGCGCTCAGCCAAAAGATCCCTGCACATATTTGGAAACGCATCCTATCGCCGATCTGCTTGAAATTCAGCTTCCAATTGGCGCAGTCGCGGGAATAAAATGTTATTTTCAAGATGCACATGCACAAACGTGTTGTCTTCCATTTCCTTCAATAGTTGAAAAGTAAGTACATACGTTTTGCAAGCGTCAGTGGGAAGTTCGTAGTCACCTGTGATTTCACGCATTGTCCGCAACAGTTGACCTGCTTCCTCATGCTCTTGCTCCAACGTGGCAATCGCCTGATTCACCGCACGAAGATCAGCGACGGTCTGCGTCTCTTCAAACGCCTTGATGCGAGGAAACACCTGCGTTTCCTCCTTAATTAAATGTTCCTCCATGGCCATCTTGAATAAGTGGAATTGCCGGTGCAATATGGACAACACCTGACCGTGATGTTCTCCGTGAACACGCAGAATTTTCGTGGATAATTCCCCAATTTTAGGCATATTTTGCTGCAGATAAGCGTGATGAGCCTGGAGAATGTGATCAACAAGTTTCGTCAGAGGAGCTTCTTGCCAATTGATAAATACAGAATCTTGACTCTGTTGTTCTGTCCACGCTGCGTTTAATGCAAGCATGAATCCACGAGCGTCCAAATTTTTCTCATCTAACGCCTGTTGAATGGAACGGGCACCTCCGCAGCAAAAATCAATCTGCGACTGGCTAAAAATAGTTGCTGCATAAGGAAATTTTGTGACCACATCGCCTAACGTATCGCCGACATTAAACAATTCGATACACCCCATCTATTCGTGATAGTGGTAGCATACCGCAATCGATCGCAAACAATAGTGATCATCATCACACACCGCATAATGCCCTGACTATTCTTCTTTTACCCAACCCGATTGCATCAATAACTCGATCATTCCGACTGGGTCGTACCCACGAATATACCTCTTTCCCACAAGCACTACTGGGGCCGACAAAGAACCCGTGAGTTGTACTAATTCATTGACCGCCTCACCATTGTCAAACACGTGTACTTCTCGAAAGGGAATACCACGATGCGAAAGAAACTCTTTCGCTAACAGACATTTACCTCAGGAAGTGGTTGTGTAAACGACGATCTCTCTTGATTGCAAATTTTCATCCCCCATCATGATTTTGCTCCCCCAATCGCTCCATCGCATCCCAACGACGAAGCGCTAAAACCTCTTGACGATACGCGGCAAAAATCGGAATGTCCTGATCCCTCGAAAGCTCCGCATACAGACTTTTAAGAATGCCCGTATAATACCAAACTTGTGCTTCACGTCCTGAATATTTTACTCCTGAGTGAAATCTTTCCCATACGACAGACCCATACTGTGTGAGATCAGCAAGAATACTGCGAAGATTGTGTAACTTGTCCGCACACACCAAAATCTTTACATCTAACGAGGCGCTCCTCACGCTTTCTAATGTGTGATCTTTGCGTTCCTTCCATAACAAGGATTTATCTGGTTCCGACGCAGCAAGCACTAACTCCGCCACCTGGTACCCAAATTGTGCAGCAATTTCATCATAAGTTACTGCTGTATCCTCCAAAACATCATGCAGTAAGCCAGCAATCACAAGATCCTGGCCATACCCATACGTCTGTAACAGCATGGCCACGGCAAACGGATGGGTAATGTAAGGAATCTTTGTCCCCTTACGATATTGACCTTCATGCGCACCAGCCGCCAATTGAATGGCCTGATCAAGACGATCCCGCAACTTGCACACCTCCCACAACATCACAATACACGTATAACAGGATCATTTCATGTAAAGCTAATTTTAAATCTTCCCAACTATAATTGATGCAGCTATCCTATTGAAGATTGAAGAACGTGATTTTTATCCGGAGGTGTCCCCTTGAGTCCATATAGCTTTATGTCACACTTACAATGCTCCTACTGTGGAAAAGAATACCAACCAGACACAATCATTCAAGTCTGCGATACATGCGGTTTCCCATTATTTGTTCGTTACGACCTTCCTTCATTAAAAAAATCTATGGATCGATCGGTTCTAACCGATAGACCAGCAAATTTTTGGCGATATCACGAATTGCTCCCCGTTCACCATCCTGAAAACATCGTGTCCCTAAACGAAGCGATGACCCCCATCGTTGGCCTGTCTGAAACAGCGGCAAGCATGAACATGGAGAACCTCTATGCCAAAGATGAAGGAGTTCTACCTTCAGGAACGTTCAAAGCACGAGGTGCGTCAATCGGTATTTCCAAAGCGAAAGAGATGGGCGTACGCGCCATCGGCATCCCAACCAATGGCAATGCAGGTGCGGCTTGGTCGCTGTATGCCGCCAGAGCAGGCATGGATATTACGGTAGTAATGCCAAAATCAGCACCAATTACTCCTCAAAAAGAGTGCCTAATTGCAGGTGCCGATTTGTATGTGATTGATGGCACGATTGCTGATGCAGGTAAAACTCTTCCTCAATTAGTAAAGTCCAAAACTTGGTACGACGTGTCAACCCTCAAAGAGCCTTATCGCTTAGAAGGTAAAAAGACAATGGGATTTGAAATCGCAGAACAATTTGCTTGGTCCATCCCGGACGTAATCGTCTACCCAACAGGTGGCGGAGCCGGTGTGATTGGTATCTACAAAGCACTAAGCGAGCTTCAAGAACTGGGTTGGATCGAGCGCCGCATGCCTCGTTTTGTCATTGTGCAGGCATCAGGTTGCGCCCCGCTTGTTCGTGCCTTTGAAAATGGTGATCGCGCTTCCGTTGAATGGCAAAACCCACATACGATCGCATTTGGCATGCGCGTTCCTAAGGCATTTGGCGATTTTCTCATCTTAGATGTGCTGAGGAATACCGACGGCATTGCCATCAGTGTCGATGATGAACAAATTCATGCAGAACGACAAAACGTAGTTCGCAAAGATGGCCTGCACACCAGTCCCGAAGGAGCGGCAGGAATTACCGGTGTGCGCAAATTACGCGAGCAAGGTTGGATTCGCCCCGATGAAACTGTATTAGTAATGAACACTGGATCCGGTTTAAAATACACAGATCAAATTACTGCATCGCCTAAGACATTCGCATTTCAGGGGGATTTATTGTGAGTGCAACAGTCAAAAGCAGCTTTATCAACGGAGAGTGGCGCACCAAAACAGTAGATGATAACGCTTTAATTCAAATTAGAAATCCATGGAATGATGAAATTGTCTTTACCTATGCACAAGCTGATCAAAACGAAATTAGCGAAGCCATACAGATAGCACAAGCTGCTGCGGCACGCGAATTAACACCACGCACTAGGGCAACCATACTATCAAGAGCATCCGAACTGCTCGCACAGCGTAGTGAAGAAGCCGCTCGCTTGCTCACGTTAGAGACGGGAAAACCAATTCGTGATGCACGTTTAGAAGTGGGACGTGCCATCTCGAATTACAAGGCAGCATCGGAAGAAGCGGCTCGCCAACATGGATTCACTGAAGAACAAGATTCCGTGAATGGAGAGCGAATTATCAGCATGACGGTCAAGGAACCATTGGGAGTGATCTGTGCCATCACCCCATTTAATTTTCCTTTTAATATTACTTCGCTTAAAATTGGGCCTGCCTTGGCCGCTGGTAATGCTGTCATATTAAAACCAGCCGATGCCACACCTGCAACAGGTGCCTTCATCGTCGAACTGATGATGGATGCTGGTTTACCTAAAGGATACCTGAATTTAGTTTACGGCGGAGCCAGTGTTGGTAAAGCGTTAGTTACAGACCCACGCATCGCCCTTTATACCTTCACCGGAAGCGTCACCGTGGGTGAAGACATCAAGGCGAATTCTGGTTTGCGCCCCGTCATTCTGGAGTTGGGCTCCAATGCTCCCAACATCGTTCACCATGATGCAGACCTCACTACCGCAGTGGAAGCATTGGTGAAAGCTGCTTTTTCCTTTGCTGGACAAGTCTGTGTGTCAGCCCAACGAATCTTTGTACATCAAGATATACTCGATTCTTTTTTAGAGCACTTTATGGCACGTGTACAAACACTACAACTGGGTGACCCAATGGATGAAGCCACAGAGGTGGGCCCGCTGATTAGCACCAATGCCGCTTTGCGCATTGAACGGTGGGTGAGCGAAGCCGTAGAACAGGGGGCGGTCGCACTCTCAGGGGGAGCCAGACAGGGTAAACTAATGCCACCCATCGTACTTACTCAGGTCAAGCCTGATATGGATGTGATGAGCAAGGAACTTTTTGGCCCCGTCGTCAATATTTTATCCTATCAAACAGTGAATGAAGTAATCGAGCAATGCAATGACAGCGATTTCGGCTTAC
Organism: Bacillota bacterium; assembly: GCA_021846145.1. Next base: position 14,259 of record JAJZCJ010000009.1, on the reverse strand, counting down.
AAGCGGGCGTTTTTACAAATGATTTGCAAACTGCATTTGCCATCGCGCATGGACTGAAAATAGGCAGTGTCAATATCAATCAATCTTCTACCGCGCGCCCAGACACCATGCCTTACGGGGGCATCAAAAGCAGTGGCATCGGCAAAGAAGGATCTCGCGCGTCCATCGATTACATGAGCCACACCAAAGTGATTACCATTCGCCATAAAGTGTATTAATGTTTCATTCAAGAAAGGATGCGCGACAATGAGCATTGTCCAAGATGACACCTCCCCCTCAGTCGAGGAATTACAAACAGCCGACCGCCATCATGTGTGGCATTCTTTTGGTCCTTCAGAAAATGATGCGTGGATGGTAGAGCGCGCGCAAGGAGTATTCGTACAAGACGTGCAAGGCAACCGTTATCTAGACGCGATGTCAGGTCTTTGGTGTGTGAACGCTGGATATGGTCATGAGCGGATAGCCAAAAAAGCATACGAACAAATGGTACAGTTATCCTACGCTCCGATGACCGCTGCACACATTCCTGGTGCTAAATTGGCTGAAAAACTTAATGAACTTTTAGGTTTCCCCTACCGGATTTTTTATGCAAACAGTGGTTCTGAAGCGAATGAGACGGCATTTAAAATGGCTAGGCAATACCATTTTCTAAAAGGTCAATCGACCAAGTTTAAGATTATCTCCCGTTATCGCGCCTATCACGGTTCTACAATGGGCGCGCTCTCAGCCACTGGCCAACAACAGCGCAAATATGGCTACGAACCATTGATGCCAGGCTTTATTCACGTCCATCCCCCTGATCCCTATCGCGACCGTGCAGAAAATCAGCTTGAGGCATACGGGGAAAAACTGGCGCACGACCTTGAGAAAACGATTCTTTGGGAAGGCCCTGAGACAATTGCTGCCATGATTATGGAACCGTTTATCACCGGTGGCGGAGTATTAATCCCGCCGCTAAATTACATGCCGCTGGTATCTGAAATATGTAGAAAATACGATATTCTGCTTATTTCAGACGAGGTCATTAACGGCTTTGGTCGCACAGGGAGAAATTTTGGATTTCAACACAGCCACATTACTCCAGACTTCGTAACCATGGCAAAAGGGATCACCAGCGCCTACCTGCCACTTTCTGCTGTCGCGGTTCGACCTGAAATTTACGATGTGTTTGTTGCAGCAGAAGGGGAATATTCGAGATTTCGTCATGTCAACACATTCGGAGGTCATCCCGTCAGTTGTGCCGCTGCGCTTGAAAATCTCGCGATATTTGATGAACTAGGACTGGTCAAACGTTCACAAGAATTAGGCTTTTTGCTGCTTCGAAATTTGAACGAATTAAAAACATTGCCTATTGTCGGTGACGTACGCGGAATTGGGCTTTTAGCTGGCATCGAACTTGTATCCAATCAAGAGACACGCGACCCACTCCCTTCTTCGCAGATGGTGCAAATTGTCACAGCATGCAAAAATACAGGCGTGATTATTGGCCGCAATGGGGATACTGTGGCTGGCTTAAACAATGTACTCACATTAGCACCTCCACTCATCACCAATGAAGAACAGATGATGACCATTAAAAATGTAGTGAAGTCAGCGATAGAATCCATCGTATAAACAACTTTTGAATTTGCTGATTGGATAGACTACGTTTGAGCCCACCCGCGCCATCATTATCTTCCAAGTGAATCTCCACTTGGATAGTTTTATACTTTATTTGTTTTAAATTTACCTTTACAATAACCAGGGAGGTTGATCAAAATTGTTTCGTGAAATATGCAAAGGAAAGATTCACCGCGCTACCGTAACAGAAGCCAGACTCGACTACGTCGGAAGTATCACTATTGATCGCGCGTTAATGGATGCGATTAATTTACGACCATACGAAATGGTTCAGGTAACCAATGTCGCAAATGCAGCACTGTGGAGGACGTATGCGATCCCTGCTGAAGCTGGGTCTGGTACCATCTGCCTTAACGGCCCACCGGCACGTTTATTCCAACCCACTGATTTGGTGATTATCTTATCACTTGCCACGGTAACTGATGAAGAATATGAGAAAACCACCGCCAATGTGGTTCATGTCGATGAAAAGAATCGAATTACCACAATAGATTCCCATCCGCTGTGGGAACTATAATACACAATTTATTAAAAGGCTGGATATCATACATCCAGCCTTAGTTTTGTAGCGATTAATTATTTGGTAGCACCATTTAAAATTTGTTCCGCTAAACGGTACAAAACAGAAGGACTCACCACTTCTTGTCTACCAAGCACTGGATGAATCGTATACGCTTGCGCAATCCATCGACGACCACTAACTTTGCGCAATCCCATAGCTGTAAAAACAATTCCGTCCATCTCGATTGCAATAGGAAATTTCGGTGTTTCCATCTTCCCACTTCCTTCTAATTCTACATCTCTATTGTCATTGGAATTATGCAAAAAATCAACCAGTAGTAAATTATATTGCAAATGTACACAATTACAAATAAGACTTAATTTTCAAACATGCGCAGTTGCTATAAAGATGAGTTAAAATGATAAATGGATGATGTGAGTCATTAATTGTTTCGCTGCAAGACTTCAAACAAAGGTGGCCTTTTAGGTGAAAACAGACATCGAAATTGCGCAATCTGCACATCTTATTCCCATCAAGACAATCGCACAGAACCTTGGACTTTCAGAAGATGAGTGGATCCCTTACGGACATTTCAAGGCAAAAGTAGATCTTAAAGTGTTACAAAAATTAAAAGACAAACCTGACGGCAATCTTGTCCTCGTGACTGCGATGAGCCCCACACCAGCTGGAGAAGGAAAATCAACCGTTACCGTTGGCCTTTCACAAGCCATGAACAAGATCGGCGTCCATACCATCGCCGCATTGCGCGAACCTTCACTAGGCCCCAATTTCGGCCTGAAAGGAGGAGCAGCAGGTGGCGGCAATGCCCAAGTTGTCCCAATGGAAGAAATCAATCTGCATTTCACCGGAGACTTTCACGCCATCACGTCCGCTCATAATTTACTTGCCGCTTTGATTGACAATCATCTATACCAAGGCAATTCCTTACACCTCAACCCAGACCGGATCACTTGGCGACGGGTGCTAGACATCAATGACCGTTCCTTAAGGCAAATCGTTATTGGTCTTGGTGGCCACAACAATGGCGTTACCAGAGAGACTGGTTTTGACATCACAGTCGCTTCCGAAATCATGGCGATCATGTGCCTTGTAGAAAATGTGGAAGAATTAAAAGAAGCCTTGGCTAACATACTCATCGGATATACAGATGAACACACACCTGTTTATGTAAGAGATTTGGGCGCGCAAGGTGCAATGACCGCTCTGCTAAAGGATGTGATTCACCCTAATTTAGTGCAGACAACTGAGAACACACCGGCCTTCATCCACGGCGGTCCCTTTGCTAACATCGCTCATGGATGCAACAGCATCACAGCCACTAAAATGGCATTAAAACTTGGCGACGTGGTGATTACTGAAGCAGGATTCGGGTCTGATCTAGGCGCAGAAAAATTCTTTGACATCAAATGTCGAAAAGGCAGCCTGAGCCCCGCAGCAGTGGTCATCGTATCAACCATACGTGCGCTCAAATATCATGGTGGTGTCCCCAAAAAAGAATTGTCGCACGAAGATCTAAGCGCTATCAAACGTGGATTTGCCAATCTGCGTCACCATGCCGAAATCATTGAAAAATACCACGTTCCTTTCGTCATCGCCCTCAATCGTTTCACCAGCGATACAGACGCGGAAATCGCCACCATTCAGTCGCTTTGCCGCGAGGTAGGCTTCACTTTAGCACTAACAGAAGTCTGGGAGAAAGGCGGCGAGGGAGGCATCGAATTGGCGAAGGCTGTGATGAACGCCATTGATACACCAAGGCTGATGTTTCACCCACTCTATGATCAAACCTTATCCATCGAGGAAAAAATCGAAACGATATGCATGGAAATCTACGGGGCATCTAAAGTTGAATTCACCCCCGATGCGCATCGACAAATGGCAGATTGCGTACGCCATGGCTGGGATCATCTACCGGTTTGCATCGCCAAAACACCGTACTCCTTTTCTGATAACGCGAATCTGATCGGAAATGCTCAAGACTTTACGATCACCGTGAGAGAAATTCGCCCTTCATTAGGAGCAGGCTTTTTGGTCTGCCTAACAGGCGACATTATGACCATGCCAGGATTGCCAAAAGTCCCTACAGCACTCCGCATTGATATTGACGAAAATGAAAAAATCACCGGGCTTTTTTAGCTCGGTGATTAACTTGCTTTGCCTGTGCGCTTTCATATTGGCTTTTGATAATACGCGAACAAATTCATTTATGGTAAAAGAGTTCTTATTTATCAAGCGAGTTTTAAGGATTGTATGATATATTGGAAACTATTGAGTAATAAAGATGTCTTGAGGTGAAAGTATGCGGATTTTAATTACAGGTGGAGATGGATTTTGTGGATGGCCTACCGCACTATATCTGTCTCGAAAAGGTCATGAAGTGGCAATACTCGATAATGAAATCAGAAGAGAGTGGGATCAGGAACTGGGAATCAGATCACTGTTACCCATTCCCTCGATGGATGAACGGGTTCACGAATGGAAGAAGCACACCAACAGCCCATTTCATTCTTATCGTGTAGATATGCGTGATTATGATCAACTAGCAAGCGCAGTTACTAATTTTCAACCTGAAGCCATTGTTCATTTTGCTGAGCAACGTTCTGCTCCTTATTCCATGATAGACCGTGATCATGCGATATTTACGCAAACGAATAATATAGTTGGTACACTTAATCTCTTGTATATCATGAAAGAAATCGTCCCAGATTGTCATTTGATTAAATTGGGTACTATGGGAGAGTACGGAACGCCTAATATTGATATTGAAGAGGGTTATCTGACCATTGAGTATAATGGTCGGAAGGACACATTACCTTATCCAAAACAGCCGCCTTCCATGTATCATCTATCCAAAGTACACGATAGTCACAACATCATGTTCGCATGCAGGTCGTGGAACTTACGCGCCACTGACTTAAATCAAGGTGTGGTCTACGGCATACAAACAGAAGAGACACAGATACATCCACTACTTACAAACCGATTTGATTATGATGACGTTTTCGGCACTGCACTCAATCGCTTTTGTGTAGAAGCAGCCGCCTCTCACCCGTTAACGGTTTATGGATTGGGTGGTCAAACAAGAGGATTCATCAACATTAAAGACACGGTAAGATGTATAGAAATTGCCGCAATGAATCCTGCATCTCCTGGTGAATTCCGTGTGTTCAACCAGTTTACTGAAGAATTTTCCGTTCAAGACCTAGCCAACAAGGTACAAACGACAGCGCTTACCATGGGGATTGATGCAAAAATAGAACATCTACAAAATCCCCGAGTAGAATTAGAACAGCATTATTACCGTGCGACACATACTAAACTTGTAGAATTAGGACTACAGCCCCATCTGCTGCAAGAAGATGACATGAAAGAATTAATTCAAACGGCAATGCAACATAAGGACAATATTCAATTGGAAAAAATCACACCTTCTGTTTCATGGAGGTAAATAACCAAGAGTCATTTGGGGGATATTTGTGATACGAACGTCTAGACTGTGGTTTTTAAAGTTGAGCGAAGGTCGTTATCTTAAATTTTTGCTCGTTGGGGTTGTTAATGCAGCAATTGATTTGTTAGTGCTCAACCTGTGCCTGTTAATCAATCCAACGAAATCTCCGCTATTATTGATTTTCTATAATACAATAGCTGTAATTAGTGCTATTGCGATGAGTTATGAACTAAATCGACGCTGGACTTTTTCTGACCGCTCAACAAACCCACGCAAAGAGCAACGCCTATTTTTAGCTCAGGGGATTTTGAATGTGTTAGTTAATAATAGTGCGTTGGTTTTTATCTCACGTATTTTGTATACCTTTGATTTTCCTTATATAGTTAGCAGCAACCTTTCCAAGGTAATCGCAATGGCAATTTCATCTGGACTCAGTTATGTGATTTTGCGTAACTTCGTCTATCACGCCTGACTGAGGGTTGCGTAAATAGTTGCCTAAACAGGAGGTTTAGCGTTGAAGATTGCTCTATTTACGGAAACATTTTTGCCCTCCACTGACGGTATCGTGACGCGGTTACTTGCGACAATTGACCATTTGATGGCATCAGATCATGAATTGGCAATTGTCGCTCCCTATGGAGGCGAAAGTCAGTATAAGGGAATACCGATCCTGCCTATCAGAGGCTTTCCATACCCTTTTTATCCACAACTAAAGTTTTGTTTTCCCACAAAATCCATGGGAACATTCCTACAGGATTTTCAACCCGACCTAGTACATGTTGTCAATCCGGTAGTGCTTGGCCTTGGTGGCATTTATTATGCTAGAAAGATGCAACTGCCCCTCGTGGCATCTTTTCATACACACTTAGCCGCATATGCCCACACCTATCACGTTCCCTTTCTCGACCCTGTGGCATGGCATTATTTACGCATCATTCATAATTTGGCCTCCGTTAATTTGGCGACATCAAAGACCATGGTAAACGAACTGATAGGTAGAGGATACCGTAACGTACGCTGGTGGGAAGGTGGAGTAGATACACAGCGATTTCACCCTCAATACCGAGATGACAGGATGCGCAACTATTTGACAGCTGGCCACCCAGATCACTTTATTCTGCTTTATGTTGGACGCCTAGCACATGAAAAAGACTTGGATCAAATTCGCCCGCTTTTAAACCTGATTCCTAACTTGAGCATTGCGTTTGTTGGCGATGGTCCAGCACGGGACAAGCTGGAACGCGTGTTTGCGGAGACTCATGCCAAATTTTTAGGTTTCTTGCATGGCGATGAATTATCCGCAGCTTATGCTTCTGCGGACGGATTTATTTTCCCGTCAACGACAGAGACATTGGGATTAGTTTTACTAGAAGCCATGTCTTCTGGATTGCCTATTATTGCAGCCGACAGCCTACCCACCAGAGAATTGCTAGAAGGACACGAATCAGGGATTGTTTACCAACCCGGCAACCTACAGTCACTCGTAAATGCCATACAAAAACTGATGTCACAATCCCCACTACAGCGCCAGATGGCTATTAATGCTAGAAACATTGCCGAAACCCGTAATTGGTTAGCACCAACGGACAAATTAATCCATTACTACGAGTTGGCTATTCGCATGCACCGCATTCGCATGATGAAAGGCCAAAACAAACCTGCATCATCTAAAGAAGAGTTAATTCAAATTTAGCTACTATATCCATTAGGCTGGTGCAAGTGCCACTTCCAAGCAGATTCTATAATACCCGATAACTCTTGGTACGCTGGTTCCCACTGCAATACGTGCTTTGCTAAATCTGGTGCCGCAACAAGTACTGCCGGATCACCTTCTCGACGCTCCCCAAACACAACAGGTATCTCCCGTTTGGTTACTGCGCGGGCAGTTTCAATCACTTCCATCACCGAATACCCTTGTCCTATACCTAAATTGTACGCCTCTGCCCCCATGCGCGTGTTTCGCAACCGATCAACTGCCAATCGATGAGCACTGGCTAAATCCATCACATGAATGTAATCACGAATACAAGAACCATCTGATGTGGGATAATCGGAGCCAAAAACAGTGACATTATCGCGAATACCAAGTGCTGCTTGCAACACAATCGGAATAAGATGGCTCTCATTTTCGTGATGTTCACCAATAGGTAATTCTGGATGAGCTCCCGCGGCGTTAAAATAGCGAAGACTGATGGACTGTATCCCATAAGCTTGGTAACACCAGTGCAACATACGTTCAATGGCTAACTTGGACTCGCCATAAGGATTGGAAGGGTGTTTTGGATGTGTCTCCGTAATAGGAACCGCTTTTGGTTCCCCATAGGTTGCCGCAGTAGAAGAAAAGACAATATTATTGACCCCCGCCTCCACCATGGCAGATAGCAGTTCTGTTGTCCCAGCTACGTTATTTTGATAATACTTGAGCGGTAGACGCACACTTTCCCCCACCTGTGAAAACGCAGCAAAATGCACCACCGCATCCGTTTTGTGATCGCGCATGATCGAAATTATTTTTTCCTTGTCTCTTATACCCACTTGATAAAAGGGAACATCCAACACACGAATCGCTTCACCGTGCCCTAAGCTCAAATTATCAACAACTACTACCTCTTCATGATGTGCTTGTAATTCTGCTATTGTATGACTGCCAATATACCCGGCTCCACCAGTAACTAAAATAGACACAAATTTTACCTCCAATGATAAATATTTTTCCCAAAACTTTTACACAATGTACCGCATTTTTATGAGAGCATTCAATGCATACATTAACATTTCCCCATTAATTAAAACCAATGGTTACGAGGTATAATATAAACTAGTTTGCGCAGGTTCTTTTGATCATCTTAATCTAATTGCTCACATGTGTCAGTAAAGTGATGCAAATCATGTGTTTTAGGAGGTTACGTGTTGGTCGGTCATTTTGATGATCCCATTGCAAGAAAGAACACCGCATCTGTAAAGTGGGATGGACTTCGCACACGCTTTCAGGTTGAGCAGGCATTGCCAATGTGGGTAGCTGATATGGATTTCGCTGCTCCAGATGCAGTATTAGAGGCGATGCAAGAAAAACTTCAACACGGCATCTTCGGCTACACACTTCGCACGGACAGTTATTATGAGGCGATTCAACAGTGGTTAGCAAATAGACACCATTTCAATATTGATACCCAGTGGATCGCGCATGCACCCGGAATCGTACCTGGAATTGGATTTCTTATCGACGCGCTGACCGACGCAGGCGACAAAGTCGTTGTCCAGCCTCCTGTGTACCATCCGTTTGAACGAGTCATCCGCAATTATGATCGACAAGTCTTACGAGCCCCGCTCGCATTTGATGGCAAGCGCTATCAGATGGACTATGACGCACTAGAAGCACAATTTCAAGCAGGAGCGAAAGCATGGATATTATGTAGCCCGCACAACCCTGTAGGTCGAGTATGGACAGCAGACGAACTGCGAACAGCGGGCGAACTCGCTTTACAATATAACGTCACGGTGATTAGCGATGAAATCCATCATGACTTAGTGTATAAGAATTATCACCACACTCCTTTTGCATCACTCGATGAACGATTTAAGGACATCAGTGTAACGGCCATTGCCCCCAGCAAAACCTTTAATTTGGCAGGACTACAGACGGCAGCCCTGATTATTCCCAACCCCGACATGCTCCAAAAGTACAAAAAAGTGATACAAAAATACTCCATGGAAGGTGCTAATACCTTTGGCGTCACTGCGCTAGAAGCTGCCTATCGCCATGGCGAGCCATGGCTCAATGAACTGTTGGATTACCTCGAAGGCAATCTAGTCACACTTCAACAATTACTGCTTGAAAAAATGCCACAAATAAAACTAATTAAGCCTGAAGGCACTTACTTAGCATGGCTAGATTGTCGAGAATTGGGCTTCACTAAAGCAGAGTTGGATCATTTTTTTGTGCATGAAGCTGGCGTCGCCATGGACGAAGGACACCTTTTTGGTGAAGAAGGCACTGGGTTTCAGCGCATGAATCTCGCCTGCCCAAGATCCTATATTGACGAAGCCATCACCAACATAGCCGCTGCCTGGAATAAAAAAAATTAGGGGGATGACCATGAAGAATAAGGAGATCATTTTAGCCAATCGCCCTGTGGGGATGCCACATGTGAATGATTTTAGCGTACAAGACTGCCCCATGCCCGCATTAGAAAATGGCCAGATTATGGTGCGTACACATTATCTTTCGGTCGATCCTTACATGCGCGGACGCATGACGGAAAACCGATCCTATGTCGCCCCTTTTGTCGTCGGAAAACCTTTAAATGGTGGTATCGTCGGCCAAGTGGTAGACTCCCGCAATCCAAAATACCAAGTGGGTGATTATGTCACCGGACAATGGTCGTGGCGCTTATATAATGTCATTCAAGAGGATCAGTCGATTAGCAAACTTGATCCAGAACTTGCGCCCCCTTCAACAGCACTTGGTTTACTCGGAATCCCTGGACTCACTGCTTTTTTTGGCCTAACAAAGATCGGGAATCCACGCCCTGGTGAGACAGTGGTCATCTCAGGCGCAGCAGGAGCTGTTGGAAGCATTGCAGGTCAAATTGCCAAACTATTAGAGTGCCGAGTGGTCGGTATCGCGGGTGCACAAGATAAACTACTTTATTTAAAAAATGAACTAGGATTTGACGAAGTCATTGATTACAAAGATCGCGAGCATTTGCATCAAAATATTCGCAATGCATGCCCTAATGGGGTAGATGTGTACTTTGATAATGTGGGTGGGGCCGTTTCTGAAGCAGTCATCTATTCATTAAACGACTTTGCTCGCATCCCACTGTGTGGCCAAATTGCCCATTACAACGACACCAAACCAGCGCATATTTCGATGAACGTGTTCCACACCTTCGTCACCCGTCGTACGCATTTACAGGGATTTATCGTAACAGACTTTGCAGAATCTTTTTCACAGGCACAGTTGCAATTGTCCCAATGGTATCAGCAAGGGAAAATTAAGATCAGAGAAACTATCATTGAGGGATTTGAGCGTACCCCAGAGGCATTTATCGGTTTGTTTCACGGGGAAAATACCGGTAAATTGTTGGTGAAGGTGCCCATTGAAGGTTAACTAATGCGCCGATTAATCCAAACTGCTTCATAACCCTTGGCTACCGCGTAAAACAACGCGGCTAACGTCGCCACAAAGAACCCCACTGGCCAACCGGTCGTGTACGCGAAACTAAGCGATAGCCACACGATCAGCACGGCTTCGACCATCGCACCGATCGCTACTGCCGCTGGGCTACGCCAAAGAGCTCTAGCGGTAGCTGCTGGGGCGATCATCATGCTAAATGATAATAGAGCGCCGACGACAGGAACAGTAACCGCAGTAGCGATACCAACAATCACGAGATAGAAGATACTGAGCCCCGCCGTTGGCAATCCGCGCGCTTGAGCAATATCGGGTAGAATGGTGACATATAACATCGGTCTGAATAAAATCAACAAGACAAGCAGTGCAACAAAACTCAAAACAACAATATACACGGTCTCTGAAGCACTCACACCAACCAATTGTCCAAACAACAAAGCATAGGCACCTGCAGCATATTTATCATTAAGCACTAAAAATAATGCGCCAACTCCTAATGCGGCCACCAGTAATAATGCCGTCCCCACTTCGTGTCGATCGCGTTTGCCTAACCAACCAATCCCCAATGCCCCTCCTACCGCAAACACAACCAACCCCAAAATGGGACTTACATTTAACAACACAGCACCAGCTGCTCCGGCAAATCCAATTTTAGGCAAGGCGTGAGCAGCGAATGAGGCATCCCTCAAAATCGCGAAAAATCCAACTCCTGAGGCCAATAATGCGACCATCGTCCCACTGATCAGCGCATTCCACATAAAACCCTGAGAAAACATACCAAAGAAAAAAACATTAGCGAATCCCTGATTCATTTGCGATGACGCCCTTTCGAAAAGAACTAACTCTTACTAGAAGATAAACAATAAGAATAATCACTGAAATAAAGAAGCTGACCGGATAACCACGCCCTAACGGCGGCCAGTTATAACTAAAATATGCAAGCAAAATACCCGTCCAAGTCGCCACAACACCGATCCCCATGGCCATAAACATCGCTACCACAGGTCGTTCAGTCAATTGCACCGCTGTCGCAGCAGGGCCAATTAACAATCCAGTACTGAGCAAAGCTCCCACAATAATCGACCCATTTTCCACCGCCACCGCCAACATAAGCATATATAGTAAACTGATGAGGCGGACAGGCACCCCTCGTGTCATCGCCATCTCTGGTTGTATCGAGCTAAACAATAAAGGTCTAAAAATCAGGAACAGCAATACTGCTTCCACCACAGTCGTGCCAATCATGATAGGCATCATAATGGGCGGAATAGCAAAAATCGAACCAAATAAAATCATCATCGTTGAATTTGCGCTGGCAGTGAATTGGGAATCTAAGTACAAAAAGAGCGCACTAAGACCCATCGCAAAGGTTAAAATAATCCCAGTCGCTACATCCCGATTGCGCGCCCGATCTCCCGTCAAGTCAATTCCCAACGCAGCAAGCAACCCAAATGACATAAAACCATACCACGCATTAATACCAAATAAGAACGCCCCAGCGCCACCGGATGCGCCCACGTCAGTTAACACGTGACCAGCAAAGGATTGTCCCCGCATCACCACAAACACACCCAGCATCGCTGAAATTGCTGCAACAAAGGCTCCAATCCAAAGCGCACTTACCACTTGGCCATTTTCCAAAAAACTATACCACTGCATTATGAGAAACTCACTTCTTTCACAGGAGAAAATCCATCCCCATCTTTTCCAGCCATTACTAACACTCTGCCGCGGACGCGCAAGACATCAACATCATATCCATAAAGTTGCGAAAGAACGTCACTTTGGATCACGAATTCCGGTTCGCCTTTGATCGCCCGTCCTTGCGCTACGTAAATCACCTGATCCATGGCATCCAATAGAGGATTCACGTCATGAGCCACAAGCATGATTGCGAGATGACGTTCTCTTCCTATTTTTGATAATAACTGCACTACTTCATTCGCGCTCTTTATATCTAGATTCGCGAGTGGTTCATCTAATAACAGTAGCCTTGGTTGACTAAGCAACGCTTGTGCAATCATCAGCCTTTGTTGTTCCCCTCCTGATAAACGTCCTACTGACGCATCCGCAAAGTGAAGCGCATTGACCGCTCGCATGACGTCCTCAATTTGCTCTTTGCGCTTTCTATTAGGAAAAGGAAACCCTAATTTATGCCCATCTAATCCAAGCCCCACGAGGTCTCTAGCTCGCAGCGGAGTATCTGGTTCGAAGTTAATCTTTTGCGGAACGTAAGCCAATTTTCGATTCCCTCGTCGCATCGGTTCATCCGCAAAAAATAGCTGACCCTGTTGAACCGGGATAAGCCCCAAAATAGCTTTGAGCAAAGTAGTTTTCCCAGCGCCATTGGGACCAATAATACCGATAAATTCGCCCTCATTAACCTCAAAATTCAAGTTTTGCAGCACCATTTTATCCCGCACGCTGACATCTACTTGATGCAAGCTCAATAAACTAGTTGTCACAATAAACACTTCTTTCTAACTCATAGCTTTTGCGTAGATTTGCCGTTTGCCAGTGCCTGATATACGGCATTCGCTTCTGCTGTCATCCACTGCTGATAATTCATTGCCGTGGGCATCGTTTCATAAACACCTACCACAGGTACATGATGAGTGATAGCAAGCTGTAACAAAGTTTGCGTCACCGTATCTACTGCCTGCAAATTATAAACAAACACCTTGATTCGGCGAGACACAATAAACTGTTCCAGTTGCTGTACCGATTGCGGCGAAGGATCGACTCCATTCATCACCGCCGCCTGAAAAGGCCAAGGCGTAACAATAGACAAACCTGCAGTCTCCAACATGTAATCTGCTACAGGTTCTGTCACCATGACGGGAGCATGCGGAAACTTCAACTTGATTTTTTGCATTGTCTTTGTCCACGTTTGTAATGAATGATCAAAAGAATGTAGGTTTTGTAAAAAGTATGAAGCATGCGACGGATTCAATTTGGATAAAGCTCGCTCCACCAACAAGGCTACTTTTGGCATAATTTTATAATCATACCAAAGATGAGGATTAAGTGTGTTCATAGGCATATGAAGAGACTGTCCCACATCAATCACCATGCGTTGAGAATTAGAAGTAGCCGATTCTAACTTATTCACAAATTGATCATAACCAAGTCCATTTTGCACTACAAGCTCCGCCTGACCCACCTTAATTGCATCACTAGTGGTGGCCTCGTAGGAATGAGGATCTGTGCTGGGGTTGCTGATCAAAGAACTCACAGATACATACGTGCCGCCAATTTGCGCGATCACATTTGCATATTGATTCTCAGCCCCTACCGCTAAAATCACCCGATGATTGGCGTTCAGCACATGCGACGCCGGCCCTGCACATCCAGCGAGCAGCATACCGCTAATCAGCAGTATGCCAAATCCTAATTTTCGCCCTATATGCCGAATCGTCATAATGATGGCTCCTTCCAATATCACGCAAAGTATGCTGACGGTAGGAGTATACCAGCAAAATCATCTATTTGTAAATAGTCATGATTACGATTAAGGATGTGACCAATAAG
>JAJZCJ010000280.1 GCA_021846145.1 Bacillota bacterium | reverse complement strand
CCGAGAACACACCACCAATTTCCACTTTGCCAAACGCAAATCAGCAAGTAAGCGTGACTCCTGAACTGGTTTTCGTCCCTGGATTGTACTTTACTTTCGGTGCGTTAACAGGACTGACATTAGGCGCACTTGCATATTATTGGTAAGTAATCATTGCCCTATTGCTCGCAACTAGGATAGGGCATCTACTATTAATACAGCGCGAAACCTGGTTTTCGCTAACTCTAGTCCCAGTCCCCTTTTGCTACGAAAAACACCTTGCCGCCAACGTATAGTTGAAATTCATCCGCATGTAATTTTGCGTCAACATTGATTAACGAAGGTCTACCCATTTCAACACCCTGCACTACGTGATAATGAATTTTGGAGAGACCAAAATACTGATGCGACAACAAGTAAGCAGCCAAATTGCCATTTGCACTGCCAGTGGCTGGGTCTTCAAAAAAACCCGACTCATCCACAAACACACGCACGTGTAACTGAGTAGATGAACCATTCTCCCCTGGGGTAAAAAGCAGTACATTTGCCTTAAGTTGATGATCAAGAAAAGCTTGGTACAGCTCATGATGTACTCGGCATTTTTGAAGTGCAGCGAGCGTCTTGATTGGAATGATGAGAGAGGGTAGACCGGTAGATACCACTTGAATCGGAAATCGTTCATCAATGTCGCTCATTTGTAAAGACAACATGTCGGTTACATCACTAGAATCCGCAAAAACCCGACCAAACGTTGGTTGGTTTTGCTTCATGGTCAATTCGTTCTCATCGATTGTCACAGGGATTTGACCTACTGACAGATTTAACAATATTTTCGTTGCCAACCCGCTCTCATACACCTGCGATATGACAAAAGCAGTACCTAACGTGGGGTGCCCTGCAAACGGAAGTTCAACATCAGGTGAAAAAATCCGAACGTTGTATCCTCCATCGGCTTGTTTTCCCGACATAATGAATGCTGTTTCAGAAAAATTAATCTCTTTGGCAATCTGTTGCATTTCTGTCGTATTGATCTCCCTGTCTGGAATCAATACGGCAAGTGGATTCCCCTGATATTTAGACGCGGCAAAAACATCCACAATAAAAAACTCCAAAACAATACACCTCTAGTATGTAATGGGAGATAAAGATCGTTTTCGGCCAGAAAATGTAACTAATTCCTGATAACCAACTGCTTTCACCAGTGAAAGCGCCTGCTCATAATCTGCCCCCACATCTTCTGGACGATGAGCGTCAGAATTGATCACAATGGGAACATGACGGTTGAAGCTAGCCTGCAATAATCCTGGCGCAGGATATAATTTACCCACCGGTTTACGCAAACCTGCTGTCGAAACTTCAATCACTGCATTGTTGTTGGCGAAAGTTTCCGCGAGACGCTCATACCAGTCTGATAAAAACATAGGATCATCAGGCTCATAACCAAACACTTTAATTACGTCAGCATGACCGACAAAATCAAAAAGATTACTCTCCACCATCTGGGTAAGAATCGAAAAATATTCATCATAAGTAGCCTTAAGATCCCGATTCAACCATTTGTCTTTCATTTCCAAAAGATCAAAACCAAAATCGCCTAGCCAATGCACGGAACCAATGACATAATCAAATGGGTACTCTTTGATAAATCGCTCTAAAGCAGCTTCAGTGCCCGGTATAAAATCAAGCTCAATACCAAATTTTACACGATGACCGACATGTCGCGCAGCTTCTACCATTTTGTAATATTCGTCGATGTTCTCCGTTCTGCGTTCTCTTATCCAAGGGTTATCGAGCAAATGCGCAGTCTGTTGAAAGCGATAAGCATGCTCCGATACGCCATATTCTTCAATGCCGCGAGCTTGTGCTACGCGAAGAAAATGTTCTAGCCACTCAACTGTATACGGTCCTTTTTCCGTATGCGTATGGTAATCTGTTACCATGAATATTTCACTCCATAACGACCTTTTTTTGTTCGATATACATAGACATAATTAGGAAGTCGGACGCGAGTCAGTAATTCACCATCGCGAATTCGGGTTGCATAGCAACCTGCCTGAAATTTACTGTCGTATAACGTGCCACTATACACCCAACCCACTTCACAACCTCCTTATTAGCTTAATTATTCCTGAATCAATGGAATGATAATCGTAAATGTAGTACCAATCCCTTCGGAACTTTGTACACCTATTTCCCCATGATGCGCGTGAATTAAACTGCTCACAATGGCAAGGCCAATCCCAGTACCACCACCAGTCCCGCTGGTGCCCCCTGTTCGTATCCTAGCTTTATCTGCCTTATAAAAGCGTTCAAACACGAACGGCAAATCTTGTTGTGATATGCCTTCACCAGTATCAGTGACGCGTACCACTGCCTGTTGGTCAGAAGCTTCTGTCCTTAATGTAATACTTCCGTTTTTAGTATGTCGCAATGCATTATCGACAAGATTCGTTAGTACTTGCTCTAAGCGATCTTCATCCCCTAACACACGCAATACTTTAGCATCTGCTTCTAAATGTAATTGTAACCCCCTTTCCAAAATGGCGCCATGAAATTTTTTCACCACACGTTTCACAATTGCTGATAAGTCAATATTTTCTAAATGCATTGAAAAATGGCCTGATTCGAGTTGAGCTAAATCCAATAATTCGTTAACTAACCGTCGCATGCGAAGTGTTTCATCGTGAATAATTCTAATCAGTTCTTCTTGCAGTTCTGGTTCTTCTCCGAAATTATCCATCAACGCCTCCGCATAACCCTGTAAAAGCGTCAATGGTGTGCGAAGTTCATGAGAAACGTTAGCAACAAAATCTTTGCGCAAACGATCCAGTTGTTTTTCTTCTGTGATATCCCTCATGACAGCTAACGTGCCGCGCAATCCTGTCACATGATCAGGTTCATAAAGTGGCGTCATACTAACTGCTAAGTCCCTGCCTTGCCAATGCAATTCTGCAATAATTGGTTGGCGTGCGATCAGTGCTTTTTGCTGTAACAAATTGAGTTCACTAAACCAATCGCCAAGGTCATTGGTAGTGGATTCCTGATCGCGAATACTTAAGGTGCGCGCCCGACGTAACCACTGTTCTGCAGAAGGATTTAAGAGTGTCGTATGTCCTTTACGATCAGTGGCAATCACCATATCCATCATGGCATTGAGAATCCCGGCCATTTGTTCTTTTTCCTGTGTTAATGCAAGCATTGACCGTTCCAGTTCAGAGGCGACACGATTTAGTGTATTCCCAAGCCGGCCTACTTCATCCAAAGTAGCCACACGTACACGAATATCAAACTGACCTTTAGCCAATTTTTCCGCCGCGATATTCATTTCCAAAAGTGGCCTCGACACATTTTTTGACACCACAAATGCAAGGCCGGTTGTGAAAATAGCAACCAATATCACTGCGAAAATAATAAGCGCAGGAATCGAATCAGTAGGATTCCCAGCGATTTGATTGGATAAAGTAATAATTAAGTAAGCTAAAATATGCCCATTATCAGCTTTAATGGGCATAATAGTGAACAGATTAGTTTGTGGATCAGGTGCTGATAAAAATGCTGGCTTCCCTGAGAAAATGAGTGGCAGCTTAGAGTTTAGCTGCAGCTTTTGTGAAGCAGGCAGGGAATTAATATAGTTTTCTATCGGCATCGCGCGTTTACCTGTTGTCGTAATGATGTAATAATGACTATGATACACAGACAACACGTGGTTTACTTTATTTTGTAAATCTCGAGAAGGTACTTTACGCAATATCTCACTTATTGTGATAGCTTGCCGAGAAAGGTCACTTTTTTGCATGGCATCAACATACGAGTTGAAAAATTGTTGTAAATAGACTGCCAAAATGGCTAGTACAATGACCACCAAGACAATGATAGTAAGCCATAACTTAAGTACGACACTACGTCGAATCACTACTCGACCACCTCGAACTTATATCCAACCCCCCATACAGTATGAATGTGTTGAGGAACGCGTTCAGATAGCCTACCCAATTTTTCTCGTAAGCGCTTGACATGCGTATCGACTGTGCGTTGATCGCCAAAAAATTGATAATTCCATACATCCCTTAACAATTCCTCACGGCTAAATACTTTTTCAGGACGTTGCGAGAGGTAAAGCAGCAAT
>JAJZCJ010000279.1 GCA_021846145.1 Bacillota bacterium | reverse complement strand
CTATAGGCCCAAAAATAAATTGGAGCGGAAGACGGGATTCGAACCCGCGACCCTCGCCTTGGCAAGGCGATGCTCTACCCCTGAGCCACTTCCGCATAACGCTTTTTTATTATAACGACATCTGCCTGCGATTGCAAGCCAAATTCCCGTTATTTCTATTCTGGACGAAGCAACGGGAACAAAAGCACATCGCGAATCGACGGCTGATCCGTCAGCAACATCACCAAACGGTCAATGCCGATGCCCAGGCCACCCGTTGGTGGCATCCCATATTCAAGCGCCATAACAAAGTCCTCATCCATCTCATGCGCCTCGTCATTGCCGTTTTCTCGCTCTTCAAGCTGCGCCAAAAAACGTTGCCTCTGGTCAATCGGATCATTTAGCTCACTGAAGGCATTCGCATATTCACGTCCCATGATGAAAAGTTCGAAGCGATCCGTAAATCGCGGATCATCCACATTCTTTTTCGCAAGCGGAGAGATCTCCACCGGATGACCATAGACAAACGTCGGTTGCACCAGCGTTGCCTCTACTTTTTGCTCAAAAAATTCATTCACAATATGCCCAAATTCATGTACAAGCTGCACAGCCACCCCATGCTTCGCAGCTAACTGCCTAGCGGTTGCTGTATCATTCACCGTGAAAAAGTCTACCCCCGTCACCTCGCGGATCAAATCGACCATATGCGCTCTGCGCCAAGGTGTTTTCAGTTGAAGAGCTTGTCCATCATATTCAATTTCCGTCGTACCACGCACATCAATGGAAATCTGTTCAATCAATTCCTCAGTCAGCCTCATCATATCCTGAAAATCCATGTACGCAGCATATAATTCCATCATCGTAAATTCCGGATTGTGGCGCGTGGAAATGCCCTCATTCCTATATACGCGCCCAATCTCATAGACGCGCTCCAGTCCCCCCACGATCAAACGTTTCAAGTGCAATTCGAGTGCAATGCGCATCACGAGGCCCAAATCCAGCGCATTATGATGCGTGTGAAAAGGTCTTGCCGCCGCACCCCCTGCCACTAAGTGCAACGTAGGTGTTTCTACCTCCAAAAATCCCTGTGCCTCCAAATGCCTGCGCATCGACTGAATGATGCGACTACGCGTAATAAACGTATCACGCACATCTGGATTCACAATTAAATCCACGTAACGACGACGATACCGTGTTTCCACATCGCGTAAGCCATGCCACTTTTCCGGCAGAGGACGAAGTGATTTTGCCAACAGCGTGAAATTTTCAATATGAATCGTAGTTTCACCGCGCCTAGTCTTAAACACATATCCTTCCACGCCAATGAAGTCGCCGATATCAAGCAGTTCAAATTGACGGTATAGCGTCTCTCCTAATTGATCCATCTTCGCGTAGATTTGAATCTTGCCCTCAAGATCCATGATGTGCGCAAAACTAGCCTTGCCATGGCCGCGCAGCGACATAATTCTACCGGCAAGTTTCACTTGAATTTTATGTGACTCCAATTTCTCATTCAAAAGTGGCTCCGCCTTGCGCAAAATATCTGCTGAACGATGGGTCACTTCATATCGTGAACCAAACGGTTCAACACCCATTTTGAGCCACTCTTCAAGCTTTGCGCGCCGTACCCCCAGCACATCCCCGGAAGGTTCTAATCCCTCGTTCAACGTACTCTCTTCTTCCTGATTCACGTAAGCCACTCCCCATAGTAAGAGTCGCCGACACCAGCCGCCGGCGACAAGTTCAATCATTTTAATTTTTACCGTGATTACTTGTGAATTGCAAGTACCTCATACTCAATTTTGCCAGAAGGCACCTGAACCTCCACTTTTGCGCCCACTTTCTTACCAAGCAACGCTTTGCCGACAGGCGATTCATTGGAAATTTTATTCTCCATCGGGTCTGACTCAGCCGAACCCACAATGATATATTCAATGTCTTCCTTAAATTCCACATCGTGCACTTTCACGGTAGAGCCAATGCTGACCACCCGCGTGTCCACCTCTTCCTCGTGGATCACCCTTGCGTGACGCAACATTTTTTCTAACGTGATAATGCGTCCTTCTACAAATGCCTGTTCATTTTTCGCATCCTCATATTCTGAGTTTTCACTTATATCCCCATAGCTGATCGCCAGCTTAATCCGTTCAGCTACCTCCCTACGCTTTACTGATTTCAAATTCTCTAGTTCATCTTCCAGCTTTTTTAACCCTGCGGGAGTCAAAAGGACTTCCTTCTCTGACATGCTTGTTCTCTCCTTCAAAAAACCATCATCCACTTAGTCAAAACACTGCCAGTCACGACCCTGACAGTGTTCACATTGTATTTATTACTCTAAGAATCTTCGGTAATTATATGGCAACGCTCTCATACTGTCAACGCATCCAAATATTTTCCATTCCCCCATTTTCACCTTATTCTCGACAACTTTTATGGTGCTTGCGTATTTTTCACGAAAGGATCACGGATTATACTGGGATTGCTTCCGCTATTGACGCGAGCATCGCTGCCATCTCGACTGCACTCTCGACTGAGTTAATACGTGCGCGCCATTTGGCTGCGTCATGAGCGCCCCTAACATACCAACCCGCGTGTTTGCGCATTTCCCTTACCCCAATGTATTCACCTTTCTCTTCAACAAGAAGCTGTAAGTGTTCAATGGCCACATCCATTCGCTCTTGAAAAGTAGGCTCTAAAAGCACATCACCGGTAGCCAGATAGTAGGCCACTTCTCGAAATATCCAGGGATTACCTAGTGCGCCGCGCCCAATCATGACCCCGTCGCACCCCGTTTGGCTCCGCAAATCCACTGCATCTTGTGGCGTCAGCACATCTCCATTGCCAATAACCGGAATGGAGACTGCCTCTTTCACTTCGCGAATGATAGACCAATCCGCCTTGCCGGAATAGAGCTGTTTTGCCGTTCTACCGTGAACTGTCACCGCCTGTGCCCCTGCTGCTTCTACCGCCCTTGCCACTTCTACCGCATTAATGTTGCCATCATCCCATCCCTTGCGGAATTTTACCGTGACAGGACGATCCACGCGCTTGACGACTGCCTCTACAATTTTGGCAGCATTATAAGGATCACGAGCCAGCGCTGCACCTGAACCGTTTTTGTATATTTTCAGCGCGGGACAACCCATGTTGATATCGATAATATCCGCATCAGTACCCTCTGCCACCATTTCCGCAGCTTGCACCATAGTGTCTATATCGTTGCCAACGAGTTGTAAGCTCACGGGATGCTCATCAGGAATAATTTGTAGCATCTTTTTCGTTTTTGAATTTTTATATAACAGCGCCTTATCACTAACCATTTCCGCACACACTAATCCAGCACCCAACCGCCTTGCGATCTTGCGAAAAGGCGGGTTAGTCACACCAGCCATCGGTGCCAATACCACGCAATTGTCCATTGATACCCCGCCAATGATCAACTGCTTATTCATCGGATATACCTAATTCCTCATGCGTCACCTGTAAGATAGCCATGATTTTTTTCACCTGTTCATTTGTTGGTTCACGGGTTCCACGCTCCCAACCACCCACAAGCGCCACCGACACGCCCATCATAAGCGCAAATTCTTGTTGCGTAAGGTGCTTTAGTTTCCTGTAGGCACGGAGTCTTTTGGTGAAAACATCGAGACCCATCGTACTCCCTCCTTTCCAGCTACACGTTCATACAGTTCACCCACTGTTACATGCAATAGCGGATGAACTTGGTCTGCAGCAATCTCCGCTAACGGAGTCAACACAAATGCACGTTCATGCATCCTAGGGTGTGGAATAATCAATGTTGGTTCACGTTCGATGACTTGATCCCCTGCAAAAAGCAAATCCAAATCAATGGTTCGCGGCGCATTACGAAAAGTTCGTTTTCTACCTAATTGATTCTCTATATCTAATAATAACGAAAGAAAACGCTCTGGTGCCATTTGCGACTCTACTTTGATTACTGCGTTTAAAAAAGCGCCTTGATCGGTATAGCCGACGGGTTCTGTTTCATACACAGACGACATTTTTTTAATCCACAAATCAGCACCTTTTGACAATTGCTTCACCGCTGCTTGCAAATAACCTAATCGATCACCCAAATTCGACCCTAACGCCAGATCGTACTCTATCCTAATCAT